>DVKN01000146.1 GCA_018716005.1 Candidatus Scatomorpha stercoravium | reverse complement strand
ATTTTTGACCTTTCCCGACTGCTCACACCCCCCTGGCTCCATAAGACCCCGGGGGGTAAAAAGGGTAAAAAGCCAAAAAGGGTTGACCCCTCAGTCAGCTGCGCTGACAACTCCCCTTTGCAAGGGGAGCGATGGCGGGCTTTTGCCCTTTTACCCCTTTTTACTACCGGGTCCGTGTTTGGGCACCCCCCATAACGATGGAAAACCGCCCGGCACGTCACCGGGCGGCTAACGCTATTCAACTGCCATCGCGAAGTCTCGCATTGTCCGCGGCGACACGCCGCTCAGCGGGCACAGCCCGGCCGCTTAGGTGTTGTCCATTACTACGCCTTCTACTACGTCGGCTACGTTTTCGCAGGAGTCGGCGCAGTCTTCGAGGTACTTGAATATCTCGCGCCAGACTATAATCTCTATGGCGCCGGCGCCGGAGCGGTGGAGCTTGGCCATGCAGGAGATGTAGCGGCGGTCGGCCTCCTCCTCCATGGTGTTTATGCGGATGATATGGTCCTTGAGGGTCTTGGAGCGCTTGAAGTTCGGGAACTCCTCGAGCATTTCCTTGACGGACTCGCAGCAGCGAATCACGACCTTCGCGAGCTCGACGGCGTCGGGCTGCATCTCGCGGATATTGTTCGTATAGAGGCGCAGGAAGACGTCCTCTATCTTATCGGTCATGTTGTCGATGCAGTGAGAGAGGTCGATGATATCCTCGCGCTCGATGGGGGTGATAAAGGCCTTGGCCAGCACGTCGAGCATCTCGTGCTTGCGGGTATCGGCCGCGTGCTCGAGCGAGTGCATCTCGTCGATGTGCCTCGGCAGCTCGTCGGGGTCGAAGTTGTCCATCACGCTCTCGAGCAGATGCGCCGCCTGGCAGGCGTATTCCGCGCACTCGATAAAGGATTTGAAGAAGTATTCGTCCTGCTTTTTCGACATATTTTTATACCTCCATTATTCAGAAGCCCCAGACGGAAATGAATATTTTCGCGACGACGAAGCTGATAAGGCCGCAGCCCGGGAAGGTGAAGACCCAGGTGAGCACCATGTCGCGCACGACGCTGAAGTTTATGGCGGAAATGCGCTTCACCGCGCCGACGCCCATGATTGCGCTGGTCTTGGTGTGCGTGGTGGAGACGGGCACGCCCCATACCGTGGAGAGCAGCAGGCAGAACGCCGCCGAGAGGTCGGCCGAGAAGCCCTGGTATTTCTCGAGCTTCACCATGTCCATGCCGACGGACTTGATTATCTTCTCGCCGCCGACGCTCGTGCCGACGCCCATGACCACCGAGCAGAGCAGCATCAGCCAGACCGGGATCGCCATGCTCCCCGCGCCGTCCATGCCGCTGCAATAGGCGAGGCCGAGGAAGAGGACGCCTATGAACTTCTGGCCGTCCTGCGCGCCGTGCATGAAGCTCATCGCCGCCGCGCCGGCTATCTGCGCCCAGCGGAAGAAGGGGTTCGCCTTCCTCCGGTCGGCATTGCGGAAAATCACGGTCACGAGCTTGCAGCAGGCCCAGCCGCTGCCGAAGCCCAGCGCGAGGCTGAGCACGAGGCCGTAGAGCACCTTGGCCCACTCGGAGAAGTTGATGCCGCCGAGGCCGTTGTGTATGGCGATGGCCGCGCCCGTGAGGCCGGCTATGAGGCTGTGGCTCTCGCTCGTGGGTATGCCCAGCCAGCTCGCCCCCGTCGAGTACACCACGATAGAGAAGAGCGCCGCGCACAGCGCGACAAGCGCCTCCTCGGAATTCCCGCCGAAGTCCACCATCTCGCTTATGGTGAAGACGACGGAGCTGTTGATGTTCGTCATTATGAAGACGCCGAGGAAGTTAAAGAGGGCGCTCATAAGAATAGCCGGACGCACGCCCATGCAGCGGGTGCTGATGCACGTCGCTATCGCGTTGGGCGCGTCTGTCCAGCCGTTGACGAAAATAACCCCGATTGTGAGCAGCGTTGTTATGAGCATGGCCGGGTTGGAACCCAGCTGCCCTATGAAATGACCGAAACTTACGTCCAAAAAGTTTCCCCTCCCACTGCTGTCGCATTATAAATAGGATACTTGAGAGCCGGGCTTTTGTCAATAGCCGTGTTAAATATAAGTAAGACTTTTGTAAAATCGCCCCGGACGGCGTCGATTTGCGCGGCCGGATTGTGCGAAGGGGCGGGATGCCCGGGGCAGAAAAAGGAAGGACTAGTGCATATAACACAAAAGTCTGCCGATTTGCCGGGCTAAAATGTGCTCTGAGGCGACTTGCGTGAATTCCGTATACATTGTATAATAATACACACTGTTTGATTACCAGGCAGGAGTACATTCCGAGGAGTAAATGAAATGAAGAAGCTGCTCAGCCTTATCCTCGCGTTGGCCATGGTTTTCTGCCTTGCGGCCTGCGGCGGGAGCGGGGACGACACCGAGGGCCCCGCCGGCGAGGTGAACACGAAGGTGCTCTACCACGCCGTGAATACCGAGCCCTACATCACGCTCGACCCCAGCGTCGAGTACAGCAACGGCATCATGGTGCTGCAGAACGTCTACGAGACGCTCACGCACTACAACCCCGAGACCGGCGAGGTCGAGCCCCTGCTCGCCACGAGCTGGGAGAGCAATGAGGACGGCACGGTCTGGGTCTTCCAGCTGCGCGACGACGTCACCTTCCACGACGGCAGCAAGATGACCGCCCAGCAGGTCGTCAATTCCTTCAACCGCACCATGGAGCTCGGCCAGGGCGGCGCCTACATCTGGGACGCCGTGCTCGAGTCCAACGGCGGCAAGGTCGAGGCCACGGGCGAGTATGAGGTCACCATCACCTGCGGCTACCCCGTCGCGGTCGACCTCATCACCTCCGCGGGCTACGCGGCCTACGTCATGAGCGACAGCGTGATTGAGCAGAGCACCGAGTGGTTCAACGACGGCAACGACGGCGGCACCGGCCCCTACACCATCGCCCAGGCCAGCGGCGACACGGTCGTCCTCAAGGCCTACGAGGGCTACCGCGGCGGCTGGAACGACAGCCAGTACAAGAACATCATGCTCCGCCAGGTCCCCGAGAGCAGCGCCCGCCGCCAGATGATGGAGACCGGCGAGTGCCAGATTACGAGCGAGCTCTCCAATACCGACCTCGCCGCCATGCAGCAGCTCACCGACAAGGTCTATACCCAGCAGTTCGAGACCTTCAACAATATTATAATGTTCCTCAACACCCAGACCGAGCCCTGCAATAACGCGGACTTCCGCCGCGCCCTCGCCTACGCCTTCCCCTATGAGGAGACCGTGAACGAGGTGCTCAAGGGCAACGCCAACCAGTCCACCGGCATGGTCCCCGAGGGCCTCTGGGGCCACAGCGACGAGGTCTTCCAGTACAGCTGCGACCTCGAGAAGGCCGCCGAATACCTCGAGAAGAGCGGCGTGGACACCGAGGGCCTCACGATTGACGTCACCTACATCAGCAGCTACGACGAGTACGCGAGCGCGCTCCAGATATTCCAGTCCAACCTCCGCCAGCTCGGCATCAACCTCGAGCTGCGCGGCATGGAGTGGGACCAGCAGTGGGCCCAGGCTCAGAACACCGACCCCGAGAACAGGCAGGACCTCTTCATCTTCATCTGGTGGCCCGATTACCCCGACCCGGTGAGCTGGTTCTCCAGCCTCCTGCACAGCGAGGACAACATCGTCTACAACCTCTCCTATCTCGAGGACGCCGAGCTCGACGCGCTCATTGACGACGCCATCGTGAAGACCGTCACCGACCGCGAGGGCGCCGAGGCCGACTACATCGCCGCCCAGCAGCTCGTGGCCGAGAACGCCTACGTCCTCAACCTCTACGACCAGGTCCACACCTTCGTTATCAGCAACACCATCCAGGGCGTGAACGAGAACCCCGCCTATTCCCAGGCCATACCCTACTACAACGTCACCACCGCCGCGGCCGAATAAGCCGCATACAAGCCAGACGCAGCACTCCCGGTTTACGCCGGGAGTGCTGAACGGCGTTATTGACCCCTATACCACCCATCGAGAGAGGTGCCTGCCCAGTGTTCAAATACATAGTAAAGCGCATACTCAGCAGCCTCATCGTGCTGCTGGGCGTCATCACCATCACGTTTTTCATCGCGCGAGTCCTGCCGAGCAACCCCGAGGTAAAATGGGCCGGCCAGCGTGCCACCGAGGAGCAGCTCGAGCAGGCCAGGATTGAGCTGGGCCTTAATAAATCCCTCCCCGAGCAGTACGTCATCTACCTCGGCGAGCTCCTGCGCGGCGACCTCGGCCGCAGCCTCAATACGCACCAGCCCGTCACCGACGAGCTCGCCCGCTACATCCCCGCCACGCTGGAGCTGGTCGTGCTGGCCTTCATCTTCGCCATCATCATCGGCATCCCGCTGGGCATATATTCGGCCAAAAAGAAGGACCGATTCTTAGACCACGCCGGGCGCATATTCTCCATAGGCGCGGTCAGCCTCCCCACCTTCTGGGTGGCGCTCTTTTTACAGCTCATCTTCTATAAGACGCTGAACCTCCTGCCCATAGGCGGCCGCCTCAGCGTCGAGAGCACGATTTTCGCGAACGTCCCGGACATCACGGGCATGCTGCTCCTGGATACGCTGCTGACGGGGCAGTTCGACCTCTTCGCGGACGCCTTCCGGCACATCCTCCTGCCCTGCCTCACGATATCGCTCTATCCCATTGGCCTCGTCTCGCGCATGACCCGCAGCGCGCTGCTCGAGATTCTCGGCGAGGACTACATCACCGCCGGGCGCAGCTACGGCCTCAGCGAGGTCAGGATACTCTGGAAATACGCCCTCAAGAACAGCATAGGCACGACGGCCACGGACGTCGCCCTCTCCATGGGCTACACCCTCACGAACACCTTCCTCGTCGAGGCCATATTCTCCTGGCCCGGCATAGGCAGCTATATCTCGAACGCCGTCACCACGCTCGATTTCCCCGCGATTATCGGCGTCACGCTCTTCGGCGCCGTCTGCTATATCGTACTCAATCTCATCGCCGACATCTTCGTGGCCAGCGACCCGAGGGTGCGGCTCTAAGGAGGGGCTTATATGAGCAATTTTGTCCAGGCGCTGAAGCCCCGCCTCCGCAGCTTCAGGGAGAGCCTTTACCTGCTCGCGAGGAACAAGCTGAGCCTCGCGGCCTTCATACTGCTGATAATAATCGTCCTCGCGGCCGTCGCCGCCCCACTTATCGTACCCTATCCCGGCGACATCGAGATGGACACGCACATAGCCGACCAGCTCCTGCCCCCCAGCTCCGAGCACTGGATGGGCACCGACGAGCTCGGACGCGACATCTTCAGCCGCGTCGTCTACGGCGCGCGCATATCCCTCACGGCGGCCGTCGCGGCCGTGGGCCTCTCGCTGCTCATCGGCATCCCCCTCGGGGCCGTCGCGGGCTCCTTCGGCGGCTGGGTGGACAACGTTATCATGCGCATAACGGACATCTTCCTCAGCTTCCCGCCGCTGCTGCTCGCCATAGCCATGGTCGCGCTCATGGGCAGCAGCCTCAATAACGCCGTGCTCGCCATCGCCCTCTCGTGGTGGCCCTGGTATACGCGCCTCATACGCGGCCAGGCCATAAGCGTGAAGGAGCGCAAGTTCGTCCAGGCGGCGGAGACCATCGGCACCTCCCGCTCGAAGATTATCTTCCGCCACATCATCCCCAACTGCATCAGCCCCGTCATCGTCCAGGCCAGCATGGACATAGGCGGCGTCATCCTCACGGTGGCCAGCCTCAGCTTCCTCGGCCTCGGCGCGCAGCTGCCGCAGCCCGAGTGGGGCCTCATGATATCCATGGGCCGTATGCACTTCCCGGACGCCTGGTGGTACTGCATCTTCCCCGGCGTCGCGATATTCATCACCGTGCTCTGCTTCAACCTCCTGGGCGACGCCATCCGCGAGATACTCGACCCCAAGACCCGCAAGAATTGAGGTGCGGAAATGGCTTACTTTGAGATAAACAACCTGAAGGTCACCCACCGCTCCTTCGAGGGCGTCAAGACCGTGCTCGACATAGAGCATCTGGAGATAGCCAAGGGCGAGACCTACGGCCTCATAGGCGAATCCGGCCAGGGCAAGACCGTGCTCGCGCTCGCCGTGCAGCAGCTGCTGCGCTGCCCTCCGGGGAAGATAGAGTCCGGCGAGGTCCTGCTCGACGGCGAGAACCTGCTCGCCCTCAGCCAGAAGGATATGCGCCGCCGCGTCCGCGGGCGCAAGGTCGCGATGATATTCCAGGACCCCATGAGCTGCCTCAACCCCGTCTTCCAGGTGGGGAGCATCATGACGGACGTCCTGCGCGTGCACAACCGCGGCCTCTCGAAGAAGGAGATACGCCGCCGCGCCGTCGAGCTCCTCGAGGAGGTCAAGCTCGCCGACGCCGAGAGCGTCATGGCGAAATATCCCCACCAGCTCTCCGGCGGCCAGCGCCAGCGCGTCATAATCGCCCTCGCCCTCGCCTGCGGCGCGGAGTTCCTCATAGCCGACGAGCCCACGCGCAACCTCGACGTCACGATACAGGCGAGCATACTCAAGCTCCTGCGCGAGGTGCAGCTCAAGCACGGCATGACGGTGCTCTTCATCGCGAACAACCTGAGCCTCGTCTCCGCCTTCTGCGACCGCGTCGGCATACTCTACGGCGGGAGGATAATCGAGGAGAACGCGACCGCCGAACTCATAGGTAATCCCCGCGAGGAGTACACCCGCGTCCTCATCGACGCCGTGCGCACCGGGCACCATGAGCGCCGCAGCCTCGCCACGGGCGAGGAGCTGCTCCGGGTCGAGAACCTGAAGAAGTACTTCGACATAAACGACGAGCTCCGCCATCAGAAGCACCTCACGCTCAAGGCCGTCGACGACGTCAGCTTCACGCTGAACCGCGGCGAGGTGCTCGGCATAGTCGGCGAGAGCGGCTGCGGCAAGAGCACGCTCGTCAACACCATACTGAACCTCTTCGAGCCCACCGAGGGCAGGGTCGTCTTCGACGGGCGCGACGTCTTCGCCGAGGCGAAAAAGGGCGACCACGCCTTCCGCCGCAACGTGCAGATAGTCTTCCAGGACCCCTACTGGTCGCTGAACCCGCGCTGGCTCATTAAGGACATCGTCGCCGAGCCGCTCGACGTCTACGAGAAGCTGGGCGAGGCCGAGCGCCTCGCGCGGGTCAAGGAGCTGCTGGAGATGGTCGGCATAGACGAGAGCGCCTGCTACAAGTACCCCCACGAGTTCTCCGGCGGCCAGAGGCAGCGCATAGCCATCGCGCGCTCCCTCGCCTCGAACCCCAAGCTCGTCGTCCTCGACGAGCCCACGAGCTCCATCGACGTCTTCAGCCAGGCGCAGATCCTCTCCCTCATCCAGGAGCTGCGCGAGCGCTTCTCGCTCACGAACATCCTCATAAGCCACGACCTCGGCGTCGTCCACGCCCTCGCCGACCGCATAGCCATCATGTACCTCGGCAAGATAGTCGAGATAGGCCCGGCGGAGGAGGTCTTCACGCACCCGCGCCACCCCTATACGAAGGCGCTCTTCGACTCCATACCCACCCTCGACAAGACCGGTATGGACGCGCTCAAGACCCTCGAGGGCCAGATACCCAGCCCCATCAATCCGCCCCCCGGCTGCGCCTTCCACCAGCGCTGCGCCTACGCCTGCGATAAGTGCTCGCAGATGAGGCCCGAGCCCCGCGACCTCGGCGGCGGCCACGTGGTGAGCTGCCTGCGGGTGGACGAACTGGAAAAAGAACTCGCAGAGAATTAAGGAGACAGTATGAAAAAACTCACTCGCGAAGACCTCACCGACATCCTCTACGGCTGCGCGGTGCTCGGCACCGGAGGCGGCGGCAGCCTCGACGAGGGGCTCGCCATGATAGACGAGGCCCTTGCCGCCGGCAGGGAATTCACCCTCGCGGACTTCTCCGAGATGGACCCCGATGCGATTGTCGGCACGCCCTACGCCTGCGGCGCGATAAGCCCGCTCACCGAGGAGGAGATACGCAAGTACGCGCGCCTCACCCCCACGGAGGAGAGCTTCTACATCCTCTGCATGAGGCAGCTCGAGAACTTCCTCGGCCGCGAGGTCGGCGCCGTCATATCCACCGAGCTCGGCGGCGGCAACACCGCCACGGCCCTCTACGTCGGCGCCATGACCGGCCGCCCCGTCATGGACGGCGACCCCGCCGGGCGCAGCGTCCCCGCGCTGCAGCACTCCACCTACTTCCTCGGCGGCGTGCCCATGTGCCCCATGAGCGTCATGAACCGCTTCGGCGAGGGCGCGGTGTTCACCAACGTCTTTGACGACGAGCGCGGCGAGGACATGGTGCGCGCTCTGGCCGTCGTGAGCCAGAACCACATCGCCGTCATGGACCACGTCAACACGGCGGAGGTCATAGGCAAAAACGTCATCCGCGGCGCGATAAGCCACGCCGGGAAGATAGGCCGCGCCTTCCGCGAGGCGAAGGCCGCCGGGGGCGACTTCGTCGCGGCCGTCACCGAGGCCGGCGGCGGGAAAATGATGTTCCGCGGCGCCGTCACCGAGAGCGGCTACGAGACGCGCGACGGCTACACCTACGGCGACACGGTCATCGCCGGCGAGGGCGAATACGCCGGGCACGAGCTGCACATCTGGTACCAGAACGAGAATATCATCAGCTGGCTCGACGGCGAGTTCTTCGTCACCGTGCCCGACCTCATCTGCGTCTTCGACCTGGACGAGCGGATGCCGCAGCTCAACCCCTACGCCCGCGTGGGCGAGCGCGTCGCCGTCACCGCCCTCCCCGCCCCGGCGGAGTGGACGACCGAGCGCGGGCTCGAGGTCTTCGGCCCCCGCAGCTTCGGCTACGACACGGATTACAGGCCCTACTGCTGAGGAGGAAATATGGACGACAGGTTTTTTGCCGCGCTGCGCTCCCTCATCTCCATAGAGAGCGTCGCCGGCGTCGACGTGAGCGAGGCTCACCCCTACGGCTCCGGCCCCGCGCTGGCGCTCGAATACGCGCTCAAGCTCTGCGGCGAGCTGGGCATCCGTTATGTAAACCGTGATGGCAAGGTCGCCTGGGCGGAGATAGGCTCCGGCGATGAAATTGTCGCGATACTCGGCCACCTCGACGTCGTGCCCGTCGGCAGCGGCTGGCAGCACGACCCCCAGGGAGAGCTCACGGACGGCCGACTCTACGGCCGCGGCGCCGCCGACGACAAGGGCCCGACCCTCGCCGCGCTCTTCGCCATGAAGGAGCTGCAGGACTCCGGCGCGCCCCTCGGCCGCCGCGTCAGGCTCATCTTCGGCCAGTGCGAGGAGACGGGCGACTGGGCGGACATGAAGTACTACCTCGAGCACGAGGAGAAGCCCGTCTTCGGCTTCACGCCCGACGCGGATTTCCCCGCCATCTACGGCGAGAAGGGCATACTCGAGTACAGGATAAGCCTCCCGCTCGAAGGGAGCGGCCTTATCTCCGTCGAGGGCGGCGAGGCGAGCAACGTCGTGCCCGACTGGGCCCGCTGCACCTATCTGGACGCCGCCGGCGAGCAGCGCACGATTGTGACGAGCGGCAAAAGCGCCCACGCCAGCACCCCCGAGAAGGGCGACAACGCCATAGACAAGCTCATGGCCGCCCTCGTCTCCGCCGGGGTCGAAAGCCCGCTCGCGGACTTCTACGCGAAGCGCCTCATGGGCGACTATCACGGCGGCAAGCTCGGCTGCCCCCTCTGCGACGAGGAGAGCGGCAGGCTCACCGTGAACGCCGGCCTCCTGCGCACCGAGGGGGATACCGTCACCCTCACGCTCGACATCCGCAACCCCGTCACCCACACGAGCGCCGAGGTGGACGCGGCCATAGACGCGGCCTGCCGCGAGTACGGCTTCACCTGGAAAAACACGGACAACCTCCCCGGCGTCTACATGGACAGGGACGGTGAGGTGATACGCGCGCTCGTGGACGTGTACCGCTCCGTCACGGGCGACATGAGCGAGCCGACCGTCATCGGCGGCGGCACCTACGCCCGGGCCATGCCCGGCATCGTGGCCTACGGCCCCATGCGCCCCGGCCGCGAGTGCACCGAGCATCAGCGCGACGAGTACGTCCTCGTGGAGGACCTGCTCGGCGCGAAGGAGATATACCGCCGCGCCATAGAGCGCCTCGCGAATCTATAAAATCCGGAGGGAAACCATGAAAAGCGAACTGCAAATTGCCGCCGGCAAGCTCGTGCGCGAGATTTTCGCCGTAAAGCCCGGCGAGAGCGTCGTCCTCACCGCCGACTACGGCTCGAGCGAGGAGGTCCTGCGCGCCGTCGAGGCGAGCGTCAGGGAAGCCGGCGCGACGGTCATGACCGTCACCGTCCCCACGCCGCGCTCCGTCGGCAAGGCCGCCGACCCCGACCTGCCGATTGAGCCCCTGACCGCGGCCCTCTCCGCCTGCGACGTGTGGATAGAGTTCAACCACCAGTGGCTGCTGTACTCCACGCCCTTCGAGCGCGCGAGCGCCGTCAACAAGAAGCTGCGCTATATGTGCCTCGTCGACTTCGACCCCGACCTCATGATACGCACCATCGGCCACGTCGAGACGCCGCAGCTCCAGGTCTTCATGCGCCGCGTCGCCGAGCTCACGAGGAACGCCAAGACCATGCGCGTCACGACCCCCGCGGGCTGCGACGTCAGCTTTGAGATAGACCCCGTCCACTACGTGGCCTGCGACTGCGGCGACGCCTCCTTCCCCGCGGTGCATATGCTGACCGGGCAGATAAACGTCGTGCCCCGCTTCGGCTCCATAAACGGCACGATAGTCTTCGACGGCTCCGTCACCCCGCCCTACGGCCACGCCCCCGCCGAGCCCATACGCCTCACCGTGAAGGACGGCGTCATTGAGCGCATAGACGGCGGCGAGGAGGCCGCCGAGTACGAGCGCTACCTGCGCGGCTTCAACGACCCCGGCATGCTCAAGATGGCGCACATCGCCTACGGCTTCAACCCCGGCGCGCGCCTCACGGGCAACATCGTCGAGGACGAGCGCGTCTGGGGCTCCACCGAGTGGGGCATAGGCTACGTCAGCGACATCGACGCCCCTCCCCACGGCCAGGACGCCGTGAGCCACACGGACGGCATCTGCCTCAACTCCAGCGTCTGGCTCGACGGCGTGCAGATAATGGCAGAGGGTGAGATAGTCCTCCCCGAGCTCAAGGAACTCATGCCGAAGATAGAGAAATAAGCCCATATACGCGAAAAAGCTCCCCAAACGGGGAGCTTTTTCCGTCCCGGCTCAGCCGAGCTTGGAGCTGCACTTGCTCAGGAATTTCTCTATGCCTATGATGAAGCGCTCGTGCGTACCCTCGCCTACGAGCTCCTTCTCGTCCCAGGCCTTGACGGAGAAGACGAGACGGCGGCGGTCTATCTCGATGAGCTCGGCCTCGGCGCGCACGGTCATGCCGACGGGCGTGGCGGCCAGGTGGGCGACGTCGAGGCGGGTGCCGACGGTGTCGGTGCCCTCTTCGAGGTAGGGCTTGACGGCGGTGAGGGCGGCGTTCTCCATGAGCGCCACCAGCTTGGGCGTGCTGAGGACGTCGAGGCCGCCGGAGCCGAAGGCCCTTGCGGTGTCCGCAGCGGTGACGGTGCAGCCGGCGCTGCCCTTGATGCCGGTTTCGAGGGGCATAATATTGTTCCTCCTTGGGTGAAGATTACTTGAGGTTCAGGAGAGCGGCGGCGGCGCTGCCGAGGGTCGTCGCCTCCTCCTGGGTTCGGATTACACAGTGCCGGCCCAGCACGCCCGCGGTGAAGTCCGCGAGCCGGGCCTCGAGGTTCCCCCTGAAGGCGCGGCTGAAGCGTATTACGGAGCCGTCCGCGCTCACGCAGGCGGGATGCGCGGCGTCCGCGCCGCAGTCGGTGAGCACGAGTATGGCGGAGAGATTGGCGCAGACGCAGCGCGCGGCGCGGTCGAATATGGCGAGGCAGAGCTCGCCGGCGAGGGCGGCGTCCGCCTCATCTGCGAAGGGGCCGGGCGCGCCGCAGGCCATGGCGTCCGCCTCCGCGCTCGTGAGGGTGGCGAGGCCGAGCGCCGTATCCGCCCCGGCGGGGGAAAAGAGCCCGTCCCGGGCGGCGCCCCTGAGCGTCAGGCGGCAGAGCTCGCCGAGGTAGGCGCCGGAGGTCATCTTCTCGAGCAGATGGTCGCGGGGGTTATTCGTGTTCGCGTCCAGCTCGCGGTCATAGTCGCCCTGGGGCCAGCCGTCGAAGCAGCCGCTCTCGAGGTTCACGAGCATATTCCCGCCCGCGGGGAGGCCGAGCTTGCCTATCTTCCCCGTGTCGACGACGCAGCAGGTGTTCTGCCCCGTGCCGCAGATGAGGCCGACAAGGCCGTCGTAGCCGTGGGCGCGCACGTCGCCCGCCCCGGCGAGCAGCACGGCGGCGGTGTCGTTGACCAGGACGGCGGGCACGTCCGGCGCGCCGCGCCTCGCGAGGGCGGCCTTGAGGTCGGCGCAGATATAGCGCCCCTCGTAGCCCCTGAGGTCGACGCCCTTGCTCATGCGTATAACCTCGCCGTCGCGCTCGGGCGTGATGGTCGCGCGGTAGGAGAAGCAGAAGCCTATGCCCTCCGCGCCCTCGAGCATGGGCGCTATCTGTGCCGCGGCGAAGTCCTCGAACTCGTCCCAGGTGGCGCTGCCCGAAGTGCCGGGCATGGCAGAGCGCTCGCAGCGCTCTATTACCGCGCCCTCCTCCGTGAAGAGGACGCTGCCGGCGCGGAAATTCGTCCCTCCCGCGTCAATGACGGCGGCGCGGCGGCCCGGCTCTATAGTCCCGGCGGAGAGCCAGGTTGGTATCATATCGAGCGAGCTCTTCTGGCCGGCGAGGCCGAGCTCCATCTCGCCTATGAAGGCGGCCGTGGCGTCCCGGAGCGGGAAGCGCTCCGGCTCCATGCCGTGCGCGGTCAGGAAGACGCGCGCCCTATCCGAGTATTCCATCCTATCACTCACTTACCGGCGGCGGGGACTTCCTTGACGGCCTCTACGAGGCCCTCGGCCAGCCCTGCCAGGCCCTGGATTTCGCTGGGGATGATTATCTTCGTGGCCTTGCCGTCCGCGGCGGCGGCGAAGGCCTCCAGCGCACGGATGCGGATGACCGGGTCGCTCGGCGCGGCCTCGTTGAGGAGCTTTATCGAGTCCGCCGTGGCCCTCTGCACGGCGAGGATGGCCTCGGCCTTGCCCTGGGCCTCGAGGATCTGGGCCTGCTTCTTGGCCTCGGCGCGGAGTATCGCGGCCTGGTTCTCGCCCTCGGCGGTGAGGATGGCGGACTTCTTCTCGCCCTCCGCGCGGAGTATGGCCTCGCGGCGCTCGCGCTCGGCCTTCATCTGCTTCTCCATCGCGTTCTGGATGTCCTTGGGCGGGAGGATGTTCTTGAGCTCGACGCGGTTGACCTTGATGCCCCAGGGGTCGGTGGCCTCGTCGAGGATGGAGCGCATCTTGGTGTTGATGACGTCGCGGCTGGTGAGGCACTGGTCAAGCTCCAGGTCGCCTATGATGTTACGCAGGGTGGTGGCGGAGAGGTTTTCGATGGCCACCAGAGGACGCTCGATGCCGTAGGTGTAGAGCATCGGGTCGGTTATCT
>DVKN01000145.1 GCA_018716005.1 Candidatus Scatomorpha stercoravium | reverse complement strand
GCTGGTGGGGACGGCTATCACCGGGCAGTCCGCGAGGCCGCCTATAACGCTCGGCAGCGCGCCCTCCATGCCCGCGACGGCGACGATGCAGCGCGCGGTCATGATGTCCTCGGCGTGGTCGAGGAGCCGGTGTATGCCGGAAACGCCGACGTCGTAGAGGCGTTTCACCTTATTCCCGAGGCACTCGGCAGTGAGCGCGGCCTCCTCGGCGACGGGGATGTCGGTCGTGCCGCCCGTGGCGACGACGATGGTGCCCTTGCCGTCCGGCTCGGGCAGCTTCCCTACGATGCCGACGCGCGAGCGCGGGTCGTAGCTGAGCTCATAGCTCCTGCCCAGATACTCCGCAGCCTCTGGGGCCATGCGCGTGATGAGGACGACGTCCTCGCCGCCGCGGATGAGCGAGCCGGTGATGGCCGCAATCTGCTCGGGCGTCTTGCCCTGGCCGTATATCACCTCGGCGATGCCCTGACGGAGCTCGCGGTGCAGGTCGACTTTGGCGAAGCCCATGTCGTCGATGGGCGCGAGCTTCAGCTTGGTCAGCGCCTCCTCCGCCGAAAGCCCCCCGCCCTCGACGGCCTTGAGTATGTCCAGTACTGCCTGCTTTTTCATGGTTTACCTCCCTTTCAGGTCCAGCGTAACGCGGGGGAAGTCCCCCGCGAGCCGGGAAAGTATTTCGCCGCGCCCCTCGGCGGCGCGCACAAGCTGCGCCTCCGGCAGCTCGAGCCGGGCCGAGCCCTCCGGCGTGAGGCGCACGCGGAAATCGCTGTATCCGAGCGCGGCGAGGGCGCTCTCGGCGCGCTCCACGCGCTGCAAATCGCCCTCCGCAATCTCCATGCCCGCCGGCACGCGCGTCGCGAGGCAGGCGTAGGCGGGCTTCTCCGCCGTGAAGAGGCCCAGCTCCGCGCTCAGGCGGCGCAGCTCCGGCTTCGTTATGCCGCACTCGCGCAGCGGGCTGAGGACGCCGAGCTCGCGTATGGCCCGCCAGCCGGGGCGGTCGGCGATGTCGTCCGAGGCGTTCGTGCCGTCTATGACGCAGCCGAGGCCGTCGGCCTCCGCGCAGGAGCATATGGCGGAAAATATTGCCTTCTTACAGAAATAGCAGCGGTTCCGGGGATTTTCCCGCACCCCCGGCACCGCCAGAATATCGTATTCGATTATGCCGAGCTCCACGCCGAGCTCATGGGCGAGACGCCGCGCGTCATCGAGCTCGAAGGCCGGCTGGAAGGCCGTGCGGACGAAATACGGCCTCACGTCCGCGCCCAGCGCGCGGGACGCGGCGAGCAGGTAGGCACTGTCCGCGCCGCCGGAGAAGCCCAGCGCGCAGCGCTGATGCGCCGCGAAAAAGTCCTTCAGGGTCACGCGCTCACCTCATATCCAGCAGAAGCGGACGCCGCCGCCGCAGAGGAGCTCGAGCGCGCACAGCCCGAGGCAGATGCGCCCGAGATTGTTCCCCGCCTGCGGGAAGCCGGCGTTGCGCGTCGTATACACGGTGCCGCCGTACTGCAGCTCGTCGAGGAACTGCCTGTATTCGCTGTTGCTGGGGTCGAGCTGCACCGCCTTCTGGGCGTACTCCATGGCGGTTATGCGGTTGCCGAGGCCGGAGTTCGCGATGGCGGCGAGATAGAACCAGCGCGCGCCGCGCTCCGCCTGCGGCACCTGGGAGAGGGCCGTCAGCGCCTCCTGGAAGTGCCCGGCGCGGATGTAGTTCTCGGCGGCGCGTATCTCGTTGGGTTCGTTGGACTGATAGCCCGCGCCGTCCGAATAGCCGCCCCAGGCCTGCTGCCAGGCGCTCCAGGGGTCGTACTGCTGCTGCGAGCCGCCGTATGCCCCGCCGTATCCGCCGCCGTAGCCGTACTGGCCGCGCTTCGCCTCGCCTGATTTGATGGCGTCGTAGGCGGCGTTTATCTCGTTCATGCGCTCCGCCGCGGCCTTATTTCCCGGGTTGCGGTCGGGGTGGTATTTCTTAGCCAGGGTCCTGTAGGCTGTTTTTATCTCCTCGTCGGTGGCGTCGTGCGAGACGCCGAGGACCTCGTATGGGTCACGGTTCACCGGCTTTTTCTCCCTTCCTTGCCTTTGCGGCAAGCGCGGCGTTGTACCTGGTCCAGACGCCGGAGTAGAGTATGTTTCTCATGATGCCCGCGTCCTGGACGACGGGCAGCCGCTCGAATACCTCCGCGCACTCGCCGATGAGCATCGTGAGCACGGCGCGGAGCTCCGCCTCGCCCTTGCCCTCGGCAAAGGCGGCGAGAGGGTTGTAGCGGCCCTTGGCGCGGTCCTGCTCCAAGTCGAGCACCGCGTCCATAATGTAGATGAATTCGCCCAGCTCCTCGCCGAACACGCGCAGCCTGGGCGACCAGAGCGCGTCCGCGGGCTCGTAGACGAAGAGCTCGCCCATGAGCGCGCCGAAGCATTTCGCCCCGGCGTCGGGGTCCGTCTCGCCGCGGCTCTCTATCCCGGCGAGCTCCGCGAGCCGCGCTTCGATGAAGGCGCACTTTTCCGGATAGGCCTCCCGGCAGCGCTCATACTGCGCGCGCATCATGGCGGCCTCGGCCCTGCTGAGGAGCCTGCGCTCGTCGCGCCAGTCGTCCAGGCAGTTCTGATAGGCGAGGACGAGGTTAATGTCGGCGGCGTATTCGGTGACGGCGCTCGCGCTCCAGCCGTGCTCGTGCAGCGGATGGGCGGCGCAGCGCTCGCTGCCCTGCCTGAGCTCGGGCTCGTACATGCTCTCCAGGAGCAGCACGAGGAAGGTCATGTCGTAGGTCAGCGTGAGGCGGGAGAGGGAGCCGTGCCGCTCCTTGAGCGTGCGGCACAGCCCGCAGTAGCAGCTCTTGTATCTCGCGAGCTCTTCCGGGCTGAGGGAATCCGGGTTCGCTATGACGTATCCGAACATCAGGTGTTCCTTATGAAGGAGTTGCCGCACTTGCGGCAGACGATGCGTATCTTCCCCTTGCCGCGGGGCACGCGCAGCAGCGTCCGGCACTGGGGGCAGCGGAAGAACTTATAGTCCCGCCTCTGGCGCCAGCGCTCGCCCTGGGCGCGGAACCAGCCCCTGAGGGAGGCGGTGCGCTTCAGATAGGCGCTGTTCTCGGCCGCGCGGCGCGCGCGGTTGCGCGAGAACACCCGGAAGTACATATATATGATGCCCAGCACGGCCAGCATGAAGAGCAGGGAGCTCAGCCGGTCGCGCGTAAAGAGCGAAAGTATAAAGAGTATCAGTACCAGGATGGATATGGCGCGGCCGAGCTGGTCGACGCCGTACCTCCCCGCCATGAACCTAGCGAAGCGTTCTCGCATACTATCACCTTTCAACGCCGCGTGGCGCGTATATCACATTGAATAATGATAGCACCGGTGGCGGGATTATTTATCAATAATCTGTTAATTCGGCGCGGATTCGTCCCCATCGGCCTTGTTGAGGGGGGCTTTTACGCGCGCGGGACCGCCCTCGCCGTCGTCGAGGTCGCCGACGAGCAGCTCGAGGAGGTCGTTGATGGTGACTATGCCGGTGACGCCGCCGTATTCGTCGAGGACGACGGCGAGGCGCTTCCTGAGCCGGCGCATGCGCTCGAAGAGCACGTCGGCCTTAATGGAATCCGGGACGAAGTAGGCGGGCTTCACGCACTCGGCCATGGCGCGCTCGGCGCTCCTGGGCTCGAGGGCGAAGTAGTCCTTGATGTCGAGCACGCCGACGACCTTGTCGGTCGTGTCGCGGCAGACGGGGTAGAGGGAGTGGCGGGAGGTGAATATCTCGCGCTCCCATTCCTCGGTGCTCTCGTCGGCCCAGAGGACGCTCATCTGCGTGCGGTGGGTGCAGAAGGCCTCGGCGCTCTGGTCGTCGAACTCGAAGAGGTTCTGTATGAACTCGTTCTCCTCCTCGCCGATGGAACCCTTCTGGCTGCCGGCGATGGCCATCATGCGTATCTCCTCCTCGCTGTACTCGTCCTCCTCGCTGTGCGGGTCGACGCCTATAAGGCGCAGCACGCCGTTGACGGAGACGCTCAGCAGGCTGACAATGGGCTTGAAGACCTTGGATATGCCGTAGAGCATGCCGGCGAGCTTCAGCGAGACGCCCTCTGGGTTCTTCATGGCGAGGCGCTTGGGCACGAGCTCGCCGAAGATGAGGGTGATGTAGGAGAGGATGATGGTGACGATGACGACGCCTATGCTGGTCAGCGTGGCGCGGCTGATGTCGACGCCGAGGGATATTATGCCGTCGGCGATGACCCCGGCGAAGTTCGTCGCCGCGGCGGCGGAGCCGAGGTAGCCGGAGAGGGTTATCGCAATCTGTATGGTGGAGAGGAAGCGCTCGGGCTGCTCGGTCAGCTTCTTGAGCTTGACTGCGGCCTTATTGCCCTCGCCGATGAGCTGGTCGAGCCTCGCGTCCTTGACGGATATTACCGCGATCTCGGCGCAGGCGAAGACCGCGTTGCACGCGATAAGTACAATCTGAAGTACGAGCTGCCATATCAGTGTTGTGTCCAAGTTTGATGACCTCCTGAATTATGTGAGAAAAATTAGTCCTTTTGCCGTTAAACGCTGTGGCGGACGGCGGGTAAAATCCCGAAAAAGAACGCAAAAACGCCCGCTCCCCAAAAATTGAGGCGCGCGCGTCATAAATCGTATTCGGTTCGGTGACAGTTAGATGAGCCGTCGTCCATAGCAGAAATCGTTTCTCCTTTTCGCGTATAGTAACACAAAACCCGCCGCTTGTCAACATGGGCGCGGCGGAGCTCTATCCGCCCGCCGCCTCCGGCCGGGCCTCCCTTATCATGCGCGCGAGCTCGGTGCCGGACTCGGGCATGCCGCGGCGCACCCATTCCACGACCCAGCCGTAGGTCATGTATGCGAGGGCGGACTTGAGATATGCCTCCGCGTTCGGCGTCCCCGGCCCAATCTCCAGGCTTTCGAGGTAGTCGTCGAGCACTATGTGGAAGAGCCCCGCGCGGTAGAGCGCGAGATAGAAGCCGGAGCGCTCCTTGTAGAAATTGAGCAGGCTCTCGCCGAACTCGCCGCCGCGGCTCTCCCAGCGCTGCCGCCACTCCTGCGTGAGGCGGCGCGACTCGCGGCGCAGGACGTCCTCCTTGCTCTCGAAGTTCCTGTAGAACGAGGCGCGGCCGACCCCGGCGCACTCGGTGAGCTCGCTCACGGAGACGGAGCCCAGATCCTTCTCGTCCAGCAGCTCGAGGAGCGCGCGGAGTATCTGCCCACGGACATAGCTGTTCTTCTCCCGGTTGTTCATACGCCGATACAAAGCCTCCCGTGCTGTCTCATTTTGGCTGAGACGCTTGACTCATCGCCAACACGATGATACACTTGTCCCGGCAATTTGTCAAGCCCATGACGCCCCGCCGCTCCGGACGGCGGGGCGGAGAAAACGGAGGAAAGATTGAAAAAAGTGCTGATTATCATCCTTGCGGCCGTGCTGCTCATAGCCGCGGCGGCCGCCGCGCTGCTCGTATATATCTCGAAGCGCCCGGCCGTGCCGGAGAATTACACGGAGAAGGTTAAGGCCGGGGGAGACATAGAGGCGAAGTACCTCGCGATGGGCCCGCGGCAGGTCAGTTATTTCGAGAGCGCGTGCCTGAACTCTTTTGAGAAGTACGAGATATACTATCCCGCGGACATAGCCGACGGCGGGCCGCTGCCGGTCGTGATTTTCGTAAACGGCACCGGCGTAAAGGGCTCTAAATACCCCGCGCTCCAGAAGCACATGGCGTCCTGGGGCTTCATCACCGCCGCCACCGAGGAGGAATACGCCTGGAACGGCTTCAGCGCCGAAATGTGCGTGCGCTATCTGAGCATGCTGAACGAATACAGCCCCGAGGAGGGCGAAAACGTATTTTACGGCAAGATTGACCTCGGCAGGGTCGGCATAACGGGCCACTCCCAGGGCGGTACGGGCGTCATTAACGCAATCACCGCGCAGCGGAACGCGGACATATACAAGGCCGCGGTCATACTCAGCAGCGGCGGGAACAAGGCCCTCTCCCAGGCGCTGCTCTGGGATTACGACGAGACGAAGATAAGCGCGCCCGTGCTCATGCTCGCCTCCACGGGCGACGCGGACATAGGCCTCGTCCCGGCGGAGGATCTCCGCGCGCTCTACGATAACATCCCCGGCTCCGCCGCCAAGGTCATGGCGCGCAGGCGGGATGTGGGCCACGGCGAGATGCTATACTGCTGCGACGGCTATGTGACCGCCTGGTTCATGTGGCTGCTTCAGGGCGACGCCGCGGCCGCGGGCGCGTTCACGGGGAAAGCCCCGGAGCTCATGGATAACCCGCTCTACCTCGACCAAAACGCGAGCTTCCCGGCGTAAAAGGGCAGAAAACGTCCCCGTGCGGCTGCACGGGGACGTTTTTCAGTCGGTAATGACCGCGGTGCCGGAGGCGGAGACCAT
>DVKN01000144.1 GCA_018716005.1 Candidatus Scatomorpha stercoravium | reverse complement strand
ATGCGCACGACGTTGCGTATCTCGGCGTCGCGGCCTATGACGGGGTCGAGCTCGTTGTTCCGGGCGCGCTGTACGAGGTCGGTGCCGTATTTCGCGAGGGCGTCGTAGCTGTCCTCGGGGTTGTCGCTGCTGACGGGGCCGCTCTTCACCTTCGCGAGCTCGCGGTTGAAGCCGTCGCGCGTGACGCCGTGGTCGGAGAGTATGCGCTTTACGGCCGCCGAGCCCTCGGAGAACTCGCCGAGCATCAGGTGCTCGACGGAGACGTACTCGTCGCCCAGCTTCTCCGCCGCCTTCTCGGCGAAGCGGAGTATTTTGTTGAGCTCGCCGCTCGCGTAGACCTCCCCGCCGCCGCCGGAGACGCGCGGGAGCTTCCTTATCTCCGTGTCGAGCTCGGCGAGCATGGCGTCGCAGTCCGCGCCCATGCGCTTTAAGAGCGTGCCTATGAGCCCGCCGTCCTGGTCGATAAGGGCGTAGAGCAGGTGCTCCGCCGTCAGGTACTGGTTGCCGTTCTCCTGGGCCATGGCCTGGGCGGTATTTATCGTTTCGATTGTTTTTTTCGTGTATTTTTCAGCGTTCATGGTGATTACACCTCGTTTCGGGGTATCAGATATAGATCTGCCGGCGGCTCAGGTCGGCGTAGTACTCGCTCTGGACGTCGTTCGCGTCGTAGCGCCCGGCGAGGAAGCCCTTCATGAGCCTGTCGAAGAGCTTGATGTAGTCCGAGAGCGCGCCGGCCACGTCGTCGGCGCTGACGTCGCGCCCGCGCGGCACGGCTATGGAGCGCACGAACTTGCCGTCGTAGAGCGCGTAGTCGATGCTCTCCGTCATAAACGGCGCAAGCAGGCGGTCCTCCGTGTGCTTCCAGAGGCGGAAGAACTGCGTCATCGCCTCTATGAGCGGCGCGCTCTGCGTCCGGAAGACGACGGAGAGCTCGCCGAGCGGCCCGTCCGTCGAGCGGAAGAGCTGCACCTCGTACTTCACCGTGGGCCGGTACTTGTACTCGAGGCTGGACTTGAGCGACATCGTCAGCGCGTTCGGCGAGAAGAAGGGCACGAGCTCGCGGCTCGGCGAGAGCATCTCCTCCACCGCGCGGAAGATATCGCTTATCCGCCGCTCCGGCGTCGTTATGGACACGTAGTCGGCGAGGATCTGGTTTATGAGGTTGGAGCGGTTCGTCCCCATCTGATGCGCCATCGCGTCCACCGCGCGGACGACGTCGTCGCTGAGCATGAGGCTGTAAAGAGTCTTTTTCATATCTCCACCACCGTAAAAATTTCAAAATAAGCCGCCCGGGGAGCACCCCCCTCCGCGGCATGGTACAGTATAGCACCGCCGTACGCTTTCGTCAAGAGATTTATATAAATTTAATTGCGAATTATTTGTGAACAGACGCAAAAAAGAGCTCCCGAGCGGGAGCTCTTTTTATTTCCTGCGCCAGTCGTTGCCGTCTTTCAGGCTGCGGGCTATTAGGGTGAGGCTGTCCAGCTGTTCCCGGGGGAGGTTTTTGGCGGCCTTTATGAGGTCGCGGAGGCGGCCGGGGTCGGTTGAATCGACGTCGAAGAACTCGGCGGGGGTCACGCCGAGGTAGTCGCAGATATAGAAGAACACGGTCATGGACGGGAGATTCACGCCGTTCTCTATGTTGTTGATGTAGCCAGCGCTCTGCCCGATTGAAAGGCTCATGTCCCGCGCGGAGACATTTTTCTGCATACGCAGCTGCACAAGCCTCCGGATGAAGTCTTCTCTTTCCACGACCGTCTCACCTCGCTAGTATATGATTCTACAGTACAGCTGAGGTGATACTATCTAATTTATCTATCAGCCAGAGTTGAAGTATCTAAATGAACCGGATATAATTCTTATACTATCCCTTTTAACCGGAGGCGACGCCCATGTTCTCCTGTTTCTTCATAGGGCACGGCCATACGGGGCAGGAGGTCTATCCCCTGCTCGCCGGGGCCGTGGAGCGGCTCATACTCGACGGGGTGGAGGAGTTCCTCGTCGGGCGCTACGGGCAGTTCGACGCCATGGCCGCACGGGCCGTGAGGACGGCGAAGGAGCGCCACGCATCCGTGACGCTCCTCCTGCTTGAGCCGTATTACCGCCCGGAGGCCGCGCCGAAGCGCGCCGCCATCGCCCGCGCGAACCGCGCCGCCGTGGACGGCTCGACGCATCTCCTCGCCTATGTTAAGTATCCGGGCCGCGCGCGGGACGTGCTCGAGTACGCCCTGCGGCGCGAGAGGCGGGGGGCTTATCCGCGTATTCAACCTCGCTCAGCCCATCGAGGGCATGGGGAGCGAGGGGTCGTCCTGCCAGTAGATTATGAGCATCCCGCGCCGGACGGAGACGTACGCCGCCTCGCCGGTGAAGGAATTGCTCACGCCGAGGGGGAAGCGCGCGGTGAGCGCCGCGTCCTCGAGCGAATAGCTCAATCCGCGCTCCGTGACGCCCGCGGCGTCCTCGCCGAGGCAGAATACGGAGAAGTCGCCGCGATAGCGCTCATCGAAGCTGAGCGAGCGTCCGCCGGGCAGCGCCGCGAGGCAGCAGCCCTCGCCGACGAGATAGGCCTCCGCGCCGCGCGCGGCGCACCAGGCGAGGGTCTGGATATTCGCGAGCGTGTGGTCGAGGCGCTTCCCGCCGAGGCAGCCGAAGAACATGAGCCGCTCCCCGCCGATATCCAGCGCGCGGCGAGCGGCGAGCATGGAGTCCGTATCGTCCTTGCGCACGGGGCTCACCTCGACGTCGGGCAGCTCGGGCACGCGGCCGAGCGAGTCGAAGTCCCCGAGGACGAGGTCCGGCCTCACGCCGAGCCGCTCGAGGTGGAGTATGCCGGCGTCCGCGGCGATGACCGCGTCGCCCTCCGCCGGGGCGAAGCGCGCCGGCGCGAAATCCGCCGCGCCGACGATGTAGACGGTCCTCATAGGGTCTTATTGCAGTAGGGGCAGAAGCGCATCCGCAGCATGCCGCTGCTCGGGAGGCTGCGGCCGCAGTAGGGGCAGCGCCAGAATATCTTCGGCAGCACTATCATGAAGAGGACTATCAGCACGAGGGCTATGATGAACGTGGTGAGGTCCCTGTTCTTGAAGGCGATGAAGCCGAGCAGGAAGGAGAATATGGTCATTATCCAGCAGATGACCGCCGCGGCGCGCGGGGGGATGGCTTTACGCATTTTATATGTACCTCCTTATTTGTCAAGGGCGCGGGGTATGAGCACCTCGGTGATTGCCAGCACGGCGATGGCGGCGGCACCCGTGAGCCACCACTCGAAAATTACCGCCGCGACGCCGAGGGCGAAGGCGAGCACGGTTATGACCCGGCAGGCCGTGCGGACGGCGCGCGCGTGGGCGCGCAGCTTCTCGACTATGCCGCCCATGGCGCTCAGTCCAGCTTGCGCCCGCAGTAGGGGCACTTCTTCTCGCCGAAGATGACCTTCGTGGGCAGCTGCTCGTCGCAGGCCGGGCAGCGCCAGAAGACCGTGATGGCCAGCACGTCGCAGCAGATGCCGGCGCTCATGAGCACGATGCCGTACACGACGGAGTCGAGCTTGAAGACGATGAAGCCGGCTATCAGCAGCACGACCATGGCGATGGTGCAGTACTTGAGTATCTTTACGGGGTGGTCGGCCCGGCTGGGCTTGTTTTCAGGCTGGTTGTTCATGGCTTGCCTCCTTATTTCTCAGCGCTTCTCGGGCACTATCTCTATCCAGTACCCGTCCGGGTCCTCGATAAAATAGATGCCCATGGCCGGGTTCTCGAAGCAGACGCAGCCCATGGCGTCGTGCTTCGCCCTGGCCGCGGCGAAGTCGTCGACCTTGAAGGCGAGGTGGCTCTCGTTCTCGCCGAGGTCGTAGCCGCGGTCCTTGTGGTCGGCGAGCTCGGTGAGCTCTATCTGGAACGTCGCCGCCTCGTTCGCGAGGAAGCAGAGCCTGAAGGAGCCGTCAGCGGCCTCCTTCGTCTTCACGCACTCGAGGCCGAGGGCCTCGGAGTAGAACTTAAGGCTGCGCTCCATGTCGCGCACGTTTATGTTGCAGTGGTAGAATCGGAACGTCATTATGTACGCCTCCCGCGTTCTTATAGATATACTATAAGAATAACGCGGGAGGCGCTTTTTGGCAAGTGCAAATTAGCCGCAGCAGCCTGGCTGATATTTCTGCTTAATCTGCTGCGTGCGCTGGGCGTTGGCCTCCTCGGGGGCGTACCAGCCCCTGCGCTGCATCTCCCTGAAGAGCTCGTCCTGGATGCCGAGCTCGAAGTTGAGCGCCGTCGTAAAGGCCTGGCGGACGCCCGGCGTGACGGCCTCCACGGCCCCGTGCATATAGAGGTCGCAGACGCCCTTGGCCGTGTTGAGAAGGTTCTCCATAATCATCCTGTCGTCCATATCGCGCCTCCTCAGAGCTGGTCGTAGAATCGCTGGTACATCTGCCCGTACTCGCCGGCGAGCTTTTCGGCGCACTTCCTGAGCGCGGGGTCCGCGAGCGTCCCCGCCGCCTCGCGGCACTGCTTGGCGAGGAACTGCGCGTGGCCGAGCGCGTCGTCGAGATAAAGGCTCTCCTTCGTGGTCATAAAAATCACCTCGCGCGTAGTATGCGCGAGGCGTCGCGGGATATGCGCGGCGGAAATTATTTTTTTGCGCCGGCTTTCGCGAAAAATTTAAATGTCAGGGGCCAGACGGCGGCGGCGAAGAGCACGGTGAGGAAGTACCTCGCGGCGTCGGCGAGGCCGCCCTCGCCCATGAGGGCATAAAAGGGCTGCTTCAGCCCGGCGCGGACGGCCATCGTGAGAGCGAGGCCGAGGACGCACTTGAGTATCTGGCCGGGGAGCGGGGCCTTCACCTCGAAGCGGATATACCGCCGGTCGAGCGCGAAGCCGAGGAGCATGGCGAGGCCCGCCCCGAGAAGCTCCCAGCCGTTCTCCCTGGCGCTCGCGAGGTTGGCGCCGTCGGTATCCGCCGGAAAGGGGAAAAGCTCCGTGTAGGCGATGTAGGCGGCCGTGAGGGCAATCAGGACCGCGAGGGCGGCGTACATCCGGCCGGGGTGCTCCTCGATGTCGCGGAAGACCGGCCAGAGCGCCCCCGTGAGCACGAGCCCCAGCGCGAAGGCAACGCCGACGTCGAGCGGCGTGTGCACGCCGAGGTACATACGCGAGAGGGCTATGAGGACGATTATGACGGCGCAGGCGGCCCGCCACGCGCGCCGCCGGGACCACATCCCGATGCAGCCGAAGGAGGCGAAGGCGTTCTGCGTGTGCCCGCTCGGGAAGGAGTAGCCCGTCGCGGCCTCGCGGGCGCTCTCGACTATGGTGAACTCCGGGTCCTGCACCCAGGGCCTGGGCACGCGGCAGGTAATCTTCAGGAACTGGTTGAGCACCGTCCCGGCGAAGCCGACGCTGAGTATGTAGTAGCCGAGGCCCTTCCCGACGCACCAGAAGGCGATTATCGCGACGGCCATGTACACGGTCTCGCCGCCGAGCTCGGTTACGGCGCCCATGACGGCGTCGAGCAGGGGGCAGCGGATATTCTCGAGAGCGTAGAGCAGTTCCATCAGAGCACACCTATCCCTTCCAGCAGGAGTTTTACGCCGATGCCGCAGAGCACCAGCCCGCCGGCGACGCCGGCGGCTTTCGTGGAGATACCCGGCACGCGCGCGCCGAGCAGCCCGCCCGCGAAGCATATGGCGAAGGTCTCGCCCGCTATGAGCAGGCAGGCCGGCACGAGGCTCACGTCCGGCATGAAGGCGAAGGAGACGCCGACGGCCAGCGCGTCGAGGCTCGTCGCGACGGCCATCACCGCGAGGCGGCCGTGGCTGAGCGAGGCCTCGCGCTCCTCCCCGCCGCCTTTAAGCGCCTCGAGGAGCATCTTCACGCCTATAAAGGCCAGGAGGAAGAAGCTCACATACGGCCCCCAGGAGCTGATTATATGGCTCACCGTGCTGCCCAGGAGCCAGCCCAGGAGGGGCATGAGGCCCTGGAAGAAGCCGAAGTACGCCGCCGTAACCGCGGCGTGCTTACATCTGTAGCCGGGGATGGTGAGCCCGTTCGTCACGGCGACCGCGAAGGCGTCCATTGACAGGCCGGCGCCTATGAGTAAAATATTAAGCATAAAGTCTCTCCGGGGTGAATCAAATTGGATATGGAAAAGTATATGCGCGAAGCCCTCGCGCTCGCCCGCGAGGCGGCGGATAAGGGCGAGGTGCCCGTCGGCTGCGTGGTGTTCACGGCCTCGGGCGAGATAATAGGCCGCGGGCGCAACCGCCGCGAGGAGCTCCCCGACGCCACGGCCCACGCCGAGGTGGAGGCCATAAGGCAGGCCTGCGCCGCGCTGGGGACCTGGAACCTCTCCGGCTGCGGGATCGCCGTCACGCTCGAGCCCTGCCCGATGTGCGCCGGGGCCATAATAAACTCCCGCCTCTCCCCCGTCATATACGGCGCGAAGGAGCCGAACTCCGGCTCCGTCGGCAGCGTCATAAACCTCTTCGAGGAGCGCTACGGGCACAGGCCCGCCGTCTACGGCGGCGTCCTCGCGGAGGACTGCGCCGCGCTGCTCGCGGGCTTCTTCAGGGCCCTGCGCTGAATTTACGCGGGCTTTACATGGCCGCCTATTGCGAAAATAGCCCTGGCCTTGCGGCCAGGGTTATTTAGGGCTTACCGTCTCGCTTATTCCTTTACGCTGCCGTCCGCGTTGAAGAGCGGCAGCTTACCGAGCGTGATGATGTCCGTGCGGTTGTAGGCGTCGCCCTCGGCCAGGACGGCCATCTTGCCGGCTATGATGCCGCCGGCGCGGTGAACCAGCTCCTCCATCGCGTGGAGGCTCTCGCCGGTGGAGATGACGTCGTCGACGATTATCACGCGCTTGCCCTTTATCATCTCGGCGTCGGCCTTGTCTATGACGAGCTTCTGGATGTGCATGGTCGTGATGGAGCGCACCTCGACCTCGAAGACGCCGGACATATAGGCCTTCGCGCCCTTGCGGGCCACGAAGTACTTCTCCGCGCCGCTCTGGCGGGCCATCTCGTAGAGCAGGGGTATGGCCTTGGCCTCGGGGGCTATCAGGTAGTCGTACTCGGGAGCGCGCTTGAGCAGCTCGGCGGCGCAGTGGACCGTGAGCTCGACATCCCCGAACATGACGAAGGCGCCTATGTACAGGTCGTCCGTCACGCGGCACAGGGGCAGCTCCCTCTTTAACCCGGCGATGTCCATCTCGTATGTCATTTTTGGATTCCTCCTAAATTCAGTCGCCGGCGCTGCCGCCAGCCACACAATTATACCGTATCCGCCGGTAAAATCAAGCACAACTTGTCCGAGGCGCTGGTCGGACCAGCGCCGCCGCGGCGGAATTTTGGGATTTAATAGTTTAAAGTCACTCGTGTGTCTAAAACTTAACCAGTTAAAGCCTTGACGAATAGACATAGTGCACAAAAAGTCCGTTGATTTACCCTGTAAATCGGCCCCTCTTTGAGCAATAATGAATAAACCGTTAAGAAGCGAATATGAAAGACTTGTAAACGCGCAAGTTTTCGTGTAGAATTTAAAGTGTAAGAGCGGGACAGCACCCGCAGAGAGATCGGGGATGTTTCCCCGGGATAGGGAGTACCGGCAAGTCGTGGGAGCGCTGCCGGAATATTATTCTTTGGGAGGGAAAAATATGTCTGATAACCAGCACCTCGAGCACATGGAACACGATCGCGGTACATGGGGCTCCAACTTCGGCTTCCTGATGGCCGCCGTCGGCTCCGCAGTCGGCCTCGGCAACATCTGGGGCTTCCCGTACAAGATGGGCAGCAAGGGCGGCTTCGCCTTCCTCATCATCTACCTGCTGCTCGTCATCTTCGTCGGCGTCGTCGTCATGCTCGGCGAGCTGACGATAGGCCGTAAGACCGGCAAGGGCGCGGTCGGCGCCTACGCCGCGCTCAGCAAGAAGTATAAGTGGGTCGGCTACCTCGGCATACTGTCGGCGTTCACGCTGCTCGCGTTCTACAACGTCCTCGGCGGCCTCGTCATGCGCTACATGTTCGGCTTCCTGCTTCAGATTATGGGCGTCGACGGCTTCTCCGGAGCGGGTATGGGCTTCTTCGGCTACATACTCTACGACTACAGCGGCATGATTTTCTTCCACGTCCTCTTCATCGTCTGCAACGTGGTGATAGTCATGGGCGGCATCCAGGGCGGCATCGAGAAGTTCTGCACGGTCGCAATGCCGGCGCTCTTCTTCATGCTCCTCTTCGTCATCATCTACGTCGCCTTCCAGCCGGGCGCCGGCGAGGGCTACAAGTTCATGCTCACCCCCAACTTCGAGCCCCTCAGCTCCTTCGGAGGCTTCATAGACGTGCTGAAGACGGCGGCAGGCCAGATGTTCTTCTCGCTGTCGCTGGGCATGGGCGCCATAATCTCCTACGGCTCCTACCTGGATAAGAAGGAAGACCTGCAGAAGAACTCGCTCATAATCCCGGCCTGCGACACGCTCATCGCCGTCATGGCCGCCTGCGCCATCCTGCCCGCCTGCGCGGCCTTCAACATGGAATACGCGCAGGGCCCCGGCCTCCTCTTCAACACCATGCAGAACGTCTTCCTGAGCATGGGCAGCTTCGGCAACTTCGTCGGCTTCATGTTCTACTTCCTCGTCTTCATCGCCGCCGTCACCTCGTCGATCTCCCTCTTCGAGGCCATAGTCACCTGGCGTCTCGACGTCGGCATCGAGAAGAAGCAGAAGGTCAGCCGCACGAAGATAATGTCCATCGCCGCCGTCTGCGCCTTCATCGTCGGCATACCCGTCGCGCTCGACGCTCTGGGCGCCGCGGACGCCGTCGTCAAGGCCCCCTACCTGCTGCTCGGCATGACGCCCGAACAGCTCGCCGCCGGCCAGGTCCCGATGGCCATCGACTGCTGGCTCGACTTCTTCGACGTCATCTCGGAGGGCATCTTCATGCCGCTCGGCGCGCTTATCATGGCCGTCCTGATAGGCTGGAAGTGGAAGACCCGCAACCTCATCGTCCCCGAATGCGAGATAAGCGGGCACAAGTTCTGGGGCTACACCTTCTTCGACATCTGCTTCAAGTTCATCACCCCGATTGGCATGATCCTCGTCCTCGGCGGACAGATTTACGACTTCTTCATCAAGGCCCTTATCGCATAAGGGCAAGCGAAAGCCCATGGAAAAGGCCCTCCTTCCGGAGGGCCTTTTCTGCTGCGTATATTTATCAGAGCTTGTCGACATCCGAGAGCCACAGGGCGTTCTCGGCGTCGGAGGGCATCTTGTGGCCGTCGCGAGGGCTGAGGGTGAAGCCCATGGCGGCGGGGCCATCCGCGCTCGCGGAGCGCTTGAACTGCTGCACGAAGAAGCGGCGGCAGTAGCTGCGCAGCCAGTGTATGAGCGTGGGGCGGTCGAATTCGCCGGCGAAGGCAATCTCGGCGAGGCGGAGCACCTTGGCGGGGGAGCCGCCGCGCATGACCATGTGGTAGAGGAAGAAGTCCTGCAGGATGTAGGGGCCCACGGAGTCCTCGCTCTTCTGGAGGAGCTCGCCCTCGTCGCCTATGGGCAGCAGCTCGGGCGTGACGGGCGTATCCCAGATGTCGTTGAGGGCCGCGGCCAGCTCGGCGTCGTCCGTGGTGTCCGCGATGTGCTTTACGACGGCGCGCACCATGGTCTTCGTGAGGCCGGCGTTGATGTCGTAGTTCGAAATCTGGTCGCCGTTATAGGTGCACCAGCCGTCGGCCTGCTCGCTGAGGTCCTTCGTGCCGACGTCGAGGCCGTTCACCTTGTTGGCGACGTCGAGGAGCACCATCGTGCGCTCGCGCGCCTGGGCGTTTTCGAAGACGACGGTGTGGTCGTCAAAGTCGTGGCCTATCGTCTCGAAGTGCTTCTTCACGATCTCGCCTATCGGGATAACGCGCAGCTCCGCGCCCAGGCGCTCGGCAATCGTGATGGCGTTGTTCTTCGTGCGGTCGGTGGTGCCGAAGCAGGGCATGGTGATGGCGACGATGTTGCTCCGCGGCAGGCCGCATATATCCATCGCGCGGGCGCAGGCGAGCATGACGAGCGTGGAGTCCACGCCGCCGGAGACGCCTATGACGGGCCGCCAGCAGTCCGTGTACTGCATACGCTTGATGAGGCCGGTGGCCTGGATGGTCAGGCAGCGCTCGGCGAACTCGGCGATTCCCTCATCGGGCACGAAGGGCTCGCGCTTAATGCGGCGGGTGAGCTCGGTCTCGGCGCGCTTGAGGCCCCAGGCGCAGCGGGAGATGGCTGTGCGCTCCATTCCGGCATAGGTCTGCTCGCGTATACGCGCGTCG
>DVKN01000015.1 GCA_018716005.1 Candidatus Scatomorpha stercoravium | reverse complement strand
TGGCTGCTCGCGGTGGAGTGGATGTAGTCTATGACGTTCGTGCCGATGTCCACGGCGCTCTGGAAGCCGAAGGTGGTGTCCGTGCCGTAGATGTCGTTGTCTATGGTCTTGGGCAGGGTGACGATGTTCATCCCGGCGTCGGAGAGGAGCTTCGCGCTCTTCTGCGTGCCGTTGCCGCCCATGACGACCAGGCAGTCGAGGTTGAGGCGGTTATAGGTGTCAAGCATGGCGGGCATAAGGTCGTTGCCCTCGTCGTCGACTATCGCCTTGCCGGGTATGTAGCGCTGGCGGGAGGTGCCGAGGATGGTGCCGCCCTCGGTGAGGATGCCGGAGAAGTCGCGCTTCTCCATGAACTTGTAGTCGCCCTCTATGAGCCCCTTGTAGCCGTCGTACATGCCGAAAATCTCGACGTTGGGGATATACTGCATGAGCGCCTTGCCGACGCCGCGTATGGCCGCGTTCAGGCCCTGGCAGTCGCCGCCGGACGTGACGAGGCCGACCCTTGTATTTCGTTTCATTCGGTTTAACCTCCGTTATCCGAAAATATTTTTAAATAATAGTTGTCTGGGACGTACCAAACGTATCATACAGTAACCGCGGCCGATTGTCAACCGGAAAACGGCCTCAACGCGCCCCGGGGCGAAAGTTTACGCGCGGTTCCCGGCGGATTAAAGGAATCTTTCGTTTTTCTTCACATTTCCGTCAAAGTTATGATGCAACTATGATGCATCCCTGCGCTATCCTTAGGCCAACGGAGGAAAAAAGGAGGACGCGGTATGAAACGTTTAGCGGCTTTTATTTCGGCGCTTGCCCTGGCCCTCTCCCTTTGCGCCTGCGGCTCCCCCGGCCGTCAGGAGGGCAAGCAGCTTCCGGTGAGCGGTATGACGGACCGCCTGCCGAGGATAACCGTGTCCCTCTGACTTCCCCCGCGCACTTCTCCCTGCCACACAGATACCGGAAACGCGGCGGCGTCCCGACAAAATCGGGGCGCCGCCGTGTTTTATGCGCGAAAACGGAAAGGGACGCCGCCCGGTGTCCCTTTCGTCATATTTTCCGACGGGTTCAGCGGATGGAGAAGGCGTAGGACGTCTCGGTGTGCAGGTGCTCGCCGGGGCGTAGCAGGGGGGAGGGGAAGGCGTAGTGGTTCATGCCGTCGGGGAAGACCTGCGTCTCGAGGCAGAGGGCGCCGTGGGGGCCCATGGGCGCGCCGTGCTTGCCGGGGCGCTCGGAGAGGGAATTCGCGGTGTAGAGCTGGCTGCCGGGGAGGGTGGTGTACATATCCATGACGATGCCGCTCTCGGGGCAGTATACGCTCGCGGCGTGGCTGCCGCCGAGGACGAAGTTGTGGTCGAAGCCGCCGAAGAGCCTGGTCTGCGCGCAGTCCTCGGCCAGGGCCTCGCCGAGGACGCGGCCGCGGCGGAAGTCGAAGGGCGTGCCCTCCACGCTCAGGAGCCGCCCGGTGGGCAGGCAGTCGGGCGAGCCCTCGCAGAAACGGCCGGCGTTGAGCGTCAGCACGTGGCCGAGTATGTCCCCGCCGCCGGCGAGGTTGAAGTAGCTGTGGTTCGTGAGGCTGACGGGCGTGACGGCGTCCGTGTCGGCGTCGTAGCTGATGCGGAACTCGTTCGAGTCCGTGAGAGCGAAGCTGACCGTCACGCTGAGATTGCCCGGGAAGCCCTCCTCGCCGTCGGGGGAGAGGCGGCTCATGCGCAGCGCGCCGTCTGTCACCTCGGCGCTCCAGACGTATTTGTCGAAGCCGCGCGCCCCGCCGTGGAGGGTGTTCTCGCCGTCGTTCTTCTCGAGCGCGTACTCGCGGCCGCCTATCGAAAAGCGCCCTCCGCCGATGCGGTTGCCGACGCGGCCTATGGTCGCGCCCAGGTAGCCGCCGTTATTCTCATACTCGGCGACGCTGTCGTAGCCGAGGACGACGTCGACGAAGCCGCCGGCGGCGTCGGGGACTAAGAGCGACTGCACCGTCGCGCCGTAGTCGAGTATGACGGCGCGCGCGCCGCGCTCGTTCGTGAGCTCGTAGGCCGTGACGGCCTCGCCGTACTTGGTGGTGCCGAAGGGGCGGGAATTGACCAGCATAGCTATCACTCCTATAAAGAAATTATATCTCGTCCAGGAACCTGCTTATGAAGTGCAGCGCCGCGCCGAGCGGGACGGAGTGCCCGCCGAGGACGCTCAGGCTGACGTAGTCCGCGTTGTCGCTGAAGGGGTCGTTCGCCGCGACGAACTGCCGCAGCAGCCCGAGGTAGGGCGGGAGGTACTGCGAGAGCTCGCCGCCGAGCACGACGTCGCAGTCGAAGGCCATGCGGATGTTCGCGATGCCGACGGCCATGTGGTGGAGGACGTCGGTCCAGAGCAGGCCGAACTCGGGGTTGTGCCTCTCGAGCTCGTCGAAGAACTCACCGAGCGAAATCCCGAGGTCCTTGCTGACGCGGTCGGGCGAGCAGTACGCCTCGAAGCAGCCGTGCTTGCCGCAGGAGCACTTGAGCCCGCCGGGGACGATGCACATATGGCCGAACTCGCAGCTGCGCTGGTTCGTGCCGTGGTAGGGCGAGCCGCCTATGAGCACGCTGCCGCCGACGCCGCCCTCGAGCGAAACGTAGGCCATGTTGCCGACGGCCCCGCGAGTGAACCACTCCGCGTGGCCGGAGCTCGTGGCGTCGTTCTCTATATAGCGCTCGCCGGGTATGCTGTTATAGAGCGGCGTGAGGTCGGCGCCGGTGAGCTGGAGCGTCGGCGCGAAGAGGACGCGGTCGCGCTCCGGCGTGAGCAGGCCCGGCATTGCGACGCAGACGCCCAGGAGGCGCGAGCGGTCGGGGCAGGCCTCGTCTATGAAGCGCTCGAGCAGGGGGGAAATCTCCTCCGCGAGCTGCTCCGCGCTTCGCCCGGCGGTCCTGAAATCCATCGAGCGGTAGGCGAGCTCGTTGAACTTGAGGTCGGCCGCGGCGAAGCGCAGGCGGCGAGCCGCGACGCTGACGCCGACGGCGTAGCGCGCGTCGGGGACAATCTCTATCCCCAGCGCCCGGCGGCCGCCGGTGCTCCGCACCTCGCCGCAGTAGCGCACGAGCCCGTCGGAGACGAGCTCCGCGAGATTCTGATAGATGGTCGGCAGGCTCAGCCCCAGCGTCTGCGCCAGGGACTGGCGGGTCGTCACGCCGTCCGTCTCATATATGCAGTGGTATATGGCCCCGCGCGTCACGCGGCGCCGGTCGGACAATGAGCTCTCCATCTCGAACTGACCTTCAACTTTCTTAAAGTGGGTTTAGCTAAGTGCTCTCTCATGCTCTATTTTAACACAACTTTCGCGTTTGGCAATGCCTAAATTAACGCTTTTTCATAAAAAGGACTGTGAAATTCTTGACAAAGCGGTTTGAAGCTCTGGTTTGACCAAAGGGCACGGCCTAGCAAAGTGCACAATTTAAGGGGGTCAAAATTCACGTAACTGACAAATCGACGTAAATAGGTCAATTTGCTGTTGACTTTTATAAAGTTGGTTTTAAAATAGGGACAGGAAGTAAATTGAACTTGGCTTCCGAATCTCACCAAAACGATTGTAGGAGGAAATGAAATGAAGAAACTTCTTGCTCTGCTCCTCGCCCTCGTGATGGTCTTCGCCCTGGCCGCCTGCGGCGGTGAAGGCGAGACTACCACTACCGAGCCCCCCGCGGACGACACCACCGCTCCCGACGACGTCGAAGGCGAAGGCACCGGCTTCATCGGCATCAGCATGCCGACCCAGAGCCTCGAGCGCTGGAACCGCGACGGTGCGTTCCTTCAGGAGCAGTTCGAAGCTGCCGGCTACGAGGCCAAGCTTGTCTTCTCCGACAACGAGGTCGACCAGCAGGTCAGCGACATCCAGAACCTTATCGCCCAGGGCGTCGACCTTCTCGTCATCTCCGCCATCGACGGCGCCGCTCTGAACACCGTCATGGACGAGGCCGGCGAGGCTGGGATTCCTGTCATCGCTTATGACCGCCTCATCATGAACGACAACGTCAAATACTACGTCTCCTTCGATAACTACTATGTCGGCACCCTGCAGGGCGAGTTCCTCGTTGAGGCCCTCGACCTCGAGAACACCACCGCCGACGCCCCGAAGTACATTGAGTTCACCGCCGGCGACCCCGCCGACAACAACGCCCCGTTCTTCTTCAACGGCGCCATGGACGTCCTGAAGCCCTACCTCGAGAGCGGCGTGCTGGTCTGCCGCAGCGAGCAGACTGAGTTCAACGTCGTCGCCACCGAGCAGTGGAACACCGACACCGCCCTTGACCGCGCCCAGAACATCCTTTCTTCCTACTACTCCGGCGGCGAGCATCTTGACGCCTGGCTGTGCTCCAATGACTCCACGGCCCTCGGTGTGACAAAGGCCATCGAGAGCGACTATGCCGGCGGCAACACCGTCATCATAACCGGCATGGACGGCGATGAGGCCAACCTGAAGAACGTTGTTGACGGGCTCCAGGCCATGGATGTTTACAAGGCCGTTGCGAACGAGGCCGATGCCACCCTGTCTCTTGCCATAGCCATACTGGAAGGCACCACCGTTGACCAGGCGTTCATCGACGCCGCCGGCTGGGAGTTTGAGGCCAGCCTCGACACCACCAGCTATGAGACCAGCGAAGGCAACGCCGCTACCAGCATCCTGCTCGTTCCTGAGGTTGTTACCAAAGACAACATCCAGGAAGTCCTGGTTGACCCCGGCTACTACACCGTCGGCGATGACGGCTACCTGGTCGCCGTTGGCTGATTAAGTAAGGGCACCTTACATACTTAGCCAGAGCATTTAATGCCGCGGGCGGGGCGCTTCGCCCCGCCCGTTTTAATTTGGGCAGTCCCCGGATAAACGGGGCGAGGAGCCCCGTCCATCCGGGGGCTGCTCAGGTATCCTGACAAGAAAAGGCCGTCCGAAGGCGGA
>DVKN01000143.1 GCA_018716005.1 Candidatus Scatomorpha stercoravium | reverse complement strand
GACGGGCGACCTCAGGTACGCGAAGGTCTGGCTCTCCGTCCTCGGCGAGCTGAATGAAAAGGAGTTCAGGCGCGGGCTCAAGAGCTGTGCGCCCTGGCTGCGGCGCGAGCTCGGCTCTTCGCTGAGCCTGCGCTATACGCCCGAGCTGGTCTTTGAAATAGACCACTCGATAGAGTACGGCGCGAGGATAAGCCGCATGATAGAGGAAATCGAGGAAAAAGATGAGCAGAATGCTGACAGCGAGTGAGTGCGCCGCCTGGCTGCTCGAGAGCGACGACTACCTTATAATCAGCCACCGCCGCCCGGACGGGGACACGCTCGGTTCGGGCGCGGCGCTGTGCAGCGCGCTCCGGCGCGCGGGGAAGCGGGCCTGGTGCCTCGATAACCCCGAAACCATCAATAACCACCGCCCCTTTGTCGCGCCCTACCTGGCCGGCGAGGGGGCTAAGCCTGTCACGCCCGTCACCGTCGACGTGGCGAGCGAGGGGCTCTTCCCCGAGGGCGTGACGGGGCCGATACCACTGGCCATCGACCATCACCCCTCGAACAGCCGTTTCGCCGAGAACCTCTGCCTCGCCGCCGAGCGCTCGAGCTGCGGCGAGCTGGTGCTGGAGATAATAAAGGCCCTTTGCGGCGGCATAGACGCCGAGGAGGCGAAGCTGCTCTATATGGCCGTCAGCACGGACACGGGCTGCTTCCAGTACTCGAACACCAACGCCGCGACCCTCCGCGCCGCCGCCGAGCTGATTGACGCGGGCGCGGACAACTCGGAGCTCAACATCGCGCTCTTCCGCACCATGAGCCGCGCGCGCATGGCGCTCGAGGGGCGGATGCTCACGGGTATGCGCTATTATAAGGGCGGGAAGGTCAGCGTGAACATCGTGACGCTCGCCATGCTCGCCGAGTGCGGCGCGGACGACAACGACTGCGACGACCTCGCGGGCCTCGCCGGGAAGGCGGAGGGCAGCGAGATAAGCCTCACGCTGCGCGAGGTGGCCGAGGGCGAGACCAAGGTCTCCGCCCGCAGCAAGCCCGGCTGGAACGTGAGCGAGGTCTGCGCCGTCTACGGCGGCGGCGGGCACGCCATGGCCGCCGGCGTCACCCTGCACTGCGGCCCGGAGGAGGCGCTCGAGCTGATGCTCGGGGCGATAGACGAGAAATGCCCGCAGCTTTGAACGGTATCCTGATTGTGGATAAGCCCGCGGGCTGGACGAGCCACGACGTCGTGGGCAAGACCCGCGGCCTCGCGCATACCCGCCGCGTCGGCCACGCGGGGACGCTCGACCCCATGGCCACGGGCGTGCTCGTCGTGCTCGTCGGCCGCGCCACCCGCGCCGCCGAATTCGCCGAGGCCCAGGTCAAGGGCTATTCCGCGCGCATACGCTTCGGCATGACCACCGACACGCTCGACACCGAGGGCCGCGTGCTCAGCGAGGGCGGGCGAATGCCGGCTTTGGACGAAATCCTCGCCGCCCTGCCGCGCTTCACGGGCGAAATCGAGCAGGTCCCGCCCATGTACTCCGCCATAAAGGTCGGCGGGCGCAAGCTCTACGAGATAGCCCGCGCCGGGGGAGAGGTCGAGCGGAAGGCGAGGAAGGTTAACATAATGCGCCTGGACTGCTCCGGCCCGCTGCCGGACGGGGACTATGAGCTCGCCGTCGAGTGCTCGAAGGGTACCTATATCCGCTCGCTCTGCGCGGACATAGGCGAGGCGCTCGGCTGCGGGGGGTGCATGAGCGCGCTGAGGCGCACCTACTCGGGCGCCTTCCGCGTCGAGGACGCGCTGGCGCTCGGGGAGATAGAGCGCCGCGGCGTTGAAAACTGCATCCTGCCCGTGGACTCGCTCTTCGCGGGATATCCGGAGCTCATAATAGAGGACGCGCGCGCGGAGAAGGCGCTGCGCTGCGGCGCGGATGTGCGCCTCGCCGCGGATTTCGAGGGCGAGTGCCGCGTTTACGCCAAAAGCGGCGAGTTTTTGCTGCTCGGTACCGTGAAGGACGGAGTACTGCATACGATAAAGAGCTTTTTCGAGGTTTGACCTATGCCTGATACAAAGAGAGTTATAGCCCTGGGCTTTTTCGACGGGGTGCATCTGGGGCACGCGGCGCTCATGGAGATGACCCGACGCCGCGCAGCCGAGCGCCGTGTGACGCCGGCGGTGCTGACCTTTGACACGCATCCCGACACGCTCGTAAAGGGCGTGGAGGTGCCGCTCATAAATTCGCCCGAGGGCCGCGCGGAGATAATCCGCCGCGTCTACGGGATAGAGAGCGTGATTTTCATCCACTTCAACCGCGCAGTCATGCAGATGCCCTGGCAGGAGTTCATGCGCTCGCTCGTGGACGAGCTCCACGCCGTCCACGTCGTCGTGGGCTACGATTTCTCCTGCGGCTACCGGGGCGAGGGCAGGGCCGTGAAGATAGCCGGCTGGTGCTCTGAGCACGGCCTCGGCTGCGACATTATCGACGCCGTGCGAGTGGATGGCGAGGTCGTGAGCTCGACGCGGATAAGGAAGTGCATAGCCGAGGGCGACATCGAGGAGGCGAACCGCCTGCTCGGCCACCCGCACTGCCTGGTCGACACCGTGCATTACGGCTTCCAGCTCGGCGGGAAGCTCGGCACGCCGACCATCAATATGCGCTTCGCCGAGGGCGTGCTCGTGCCGCGCCACGGCGTCTACGCGGCGAAGGTCTTCCTGGATAACGGCGCGGAGCACATGGCCGTCACGAACGTTGGCGTGCGCCCGACCGTCTCCGGCAGCGACCGCGTGAGCGTCGAGAGCTTCATCCTCGACTTCAGCGGCGACCTCTACGACCACACCGTGCGCGTCGAGTTCCACAAATTCCTGCGCGACGAGCGGAAATTCGCCGATACCGGCGAGCTGCGCGCGCAGATACTGCACGACGCGGAGAGCACGCGCGCCTACTTCGCATCAATAGGATAAACAACCCGGGGGCGTATCTTATCGGATACGCCCCCCGGGCTTTCTATTGCTCCAGCCTGTCCAAAAGCTCGAGGCTCTCCCCGGCGGAGAAGCTCGGCGAGCCCGTGGTTATCGGCACTGCCGAGATGGCGAAAATAGCGCACTCCTGCGGCGCGAGCATCGAGGCGGAGCTCGGACACGTGGGGGATAATGACTCCCAGGCGTCCGCCGCTGACGGACATATCCCCGAGGAATTCTACACCTCCCCCGAGCAGGCGCGCGACTTCGTCTCCCGCACGGGCGTGGACGCGCTGGCCGTCGCCGTCGGCACGGCCCACGGCGCGTACAGGTTCCCGCCCAGGCTCGATTTCGAGCGCATAAGCCGCATACGCGAGGCGGTGGACTGCCCGCTTGTGCTCCACGGCGGCTCGGGGCTATCGGACGCGGATTTCCGCGAGGCCATACGCCGGGGCGTCGCAAAGATAAACATATTTACAGACGTCAACGCCGCCGCCGCGCGCGCGGCGCATGACGGCTGGCGGGAGGGCTGCGGGCTTACCGACCTGATCCCCGGAGAAGTTGAGGCCGTGAAGGCCGCCGTCCTCGCGAAAATGCGACTCTTTTCGGGCAATTGACTCACAGTCCCTGCCATTGCGCGGTATGACCACCGCCGCGCGGCAGGCCGCGGGGAATGTGATAGTAAACAAATGTTTTGCACTAAACTGCAAGCGGAAACCCCGAATCCATCTGAATCATGCACACAACAGCGTACTTTTAAAGCGCTGTTGTGTGCTTTTTTAATTAAATTCCCTTAGTCAAATTGTACTGCCCTCCGTAAAAGGCGCTTGACTTTATAAATACGGCATTGTATAATTAACACCATAAACGGCCCATGTGTGTGGGCGAGATTATGTAATTTGGTATATCAAGCCAGATTATGGGAGAAAAATTGAACAGGAGGTGAAAGAATAACCGCAGTTCAGGACGTGCTGCGGATGCTTTTTGCTTATTTTAAACCCGACTCTGAGGAGGAAAAGGAAAAATGAAAATTCTACAGACTGTTAAGAAACTCCCTGGCGGCCTGATGGTCATACCTCTGCTGCTGGGCGCCGCGCTCAACACCTGGGCTCCCGGCCTCATCACCATCGGCGGCGACGGCACGTTCACCACCTACCTGTGGAAGAGCGGCGCCATGCCTATCCTCGCCGTGTTCCTGTTCTGCAACGGCGCTCAGATTAACGTCAAGTCCGCCGGCATACCCCTGGCCAAGGGCGTCATCCTGACGGTCATCAAGTTCCTCATCGGCGCGGCCATCGGCCTGCTCGTCAACAACATCTGGGGCCCCGCCGGCGTGCTCGGCATCACCCCGCTCGCCTTCATCGGCGCCATCACCAACTCCAACGGCGGCCTCTACGCGGCCCTCTCCGGCGAGTTCGGCGACGCGACCGACGTCGGCGCCGTCTCCATACTGTCCATCAACGACGGACCCTTCCTCACCATGGTGGCCATGGGCGCTACCGGCATAGCCGAGATCGACGCCTGGATCCTCGTCGGCTGCATCGCCCCCATCCTGGTCGGCCTCATCCTCGGCAACCTCGACGAGGACATCCGCAAGTTCTGCGAGCCGGGCGCTACCATGCTCATTCCGTTCTTCGCGTTCCCCCTCGGCGCCGGCCTCAACTTCGGCCAGCTCATCAGCGCCGGCCTCTCCGGCATCCTCCTCGGCGTCCTCTGCTGCATCCTCACCGGCGGCGCGGGCTACCTCTGCATGAGGCTCATCCGCAGCAAGCACGCTGAGTGCGGCGCCGCCATCGGCACCACCGCCGGCAACGCCGCCGGCACCCCGGCCGCCGTCGCGAACGCAGACACCACGCTTGCGCCTTATGTCACCGCGGCTACCGCCCAGATGGCCGCTAGCTGCATCGTCACCGCGATACTCTGCCCCATCTTCGTCAACCTGATGCACAGGTACGAGGAGAAGCGCCGCGCCAAGGTGGCCGCCAAACAGGCCGCCAAGGGCTGAGCGCCCAACGAATAATAGACCGGAGGGCAGGCGCCTCAACGCCTGCCCGAAGGCGTGTTAAAGGAATAAAAAGACTTTTAGGAGGTACTAACTATGCCTGTCGTACAGTTCCCTTACGGTAAGGAATTCCTGAGCCTCGATATCCCCGAGAGCCGCTTCGCCGGCATCATGGAGAGCCATATGCACGAGTACAAGCCCGCCGGCACCCCGGACGAGCTCGTGCGCGCCGCCATGGCCAACCCCATCGGCACCCCGACCCTGGCCGTCATGGCCGAGGGCAAGAAGAAGGTCGTCATCATCTGCTCCGACCACACCCGCCCCGTGCCCAGCAAGGTCATTATCCCGCCCATGCTCGAGGAGATTCGCAAGGGCAATCCCGACGCCGACATCACCCTTCTCATCGCCACTGGCTGCCACCGCGAGACCACCAGGGAGGAGCTCGTCAGCAAGTTCGGCGAGGAGATAGTCGCGAACGAGAAGATAGTCGTCCATGACTGCGACGACGTCGAGAACCTCACCTACATCGGCAAGCTGCCCAGCGGCGGCGACCTCATCGTCAACAAGCTGGCCGCCGAGGCCGACCTGCTCGTGGCCGAGGGCTTCATCGAGCCGCACTTCTTCGCCGGCTTCTCCGGCGGCCGCAAGAGCGTCCTGCCCGGCATCGCCTCCCGCAAGACCGTCGTCTACAACCACAACGGCAAGTTCATCGACGATCCCCACAGCCGCACCGGCATCGTGGACGGCAACCCCATCCACAACGACATGCTCTACGCCGCCCGCTGCGCGCGCCTCGACTATGTCGTCAACGTCATCAACGACTCCAACAAGGTGCCCATCTACGCCGTCGCCGGCGACGTCGACCTCGCGCACCGCGTGGGCCGCGAGTTCCTGAGCAGCCAGTGCCAGGTCCCCGCCAAGATGAGCGACATCGTCATCTCCACGAACGGCGGCTACCCGCTCGACCAGAACATCTACCAGTCCGTCAAGGGCATGACCGCGGCCGAGGCCACCGTCAAGGAGGGCGGCGTCATTATCATGCTCAGCAAGTGCAACGACGGCCACGGCGGCAAGGTGTTCTACGAGACCTTCCGCGACGAGAAGAACCTCCGCCGCATGATGGACACCTTCATCGCCACCCCGCCCACCGAGACTATAATCGACCAGTGGCAGAGCCAGATTTTCGCCCGCCTGCTCATGCGCGCGACCGTCATCTTCATCTCCGAGGCTCCCGACGACATGGTCTCCGACTTGCACATGGTCCCCGCCCACTCCATGGACGAGGCCCTGGCCAAGGCCGACGAGATCCTCGCCGCCAAGGGCATCAAGGACGGCTCCATCCTCGCCATCCCCGACGGCGTCTCCGTCATGGTGGTGTAAGAGGCATAAGAGTCTCCGACCCGGCATAACTGGACGCGCCGGCCCCGCCGGGCCGGCGCGTTTTTTTAAGAAGAAGCATGGAGGTATAATTCATTGAAAAAAGCAGTTCTTATCCCCGACTCCTTCAAGGGCACCGTCTCCTCCGCCCGCGTCTGCGAGCTGATGGCGGAGCGCATTGAGAAGATATTCCCCGGCTGCACCGTCGTCTCCACGCCCGTCGCCGACGGCGGCGAGGGCAGCGTCGACGCCTTCCTCACCGCCGTGGGCGGCGAGAAGGTCGTCCGCGAGGCCACCGGCCCCTGGTTCGAGAAGTGCGAGAGCTACTACGGCCTCATCGACAACGGCGCGACCGCCGTCCTGGAGATGGCCGCCGCGGCCGGCCTGCCCATGGTGGGCGACCGCAAGGACCCGCGCGGCACCACCACCTACGGCGTGGGCGAGCTCCTGGCCGACGCCGCGCGCTCCGGCGCGAAGAGGCTCGTGATTGGCCTCGGCGGCAGCGCCACGAACGACGGCGGCTGCGGCGCGGCCGCGGCTGCGGGCGTCAGCTTCTATAACGCCGCGGGCGAGAAGTTCGTCCCCACCGGCGGCACGCTCATAGACATCGACCGCATCGACATGTCCACCCGCGACAAGGCCTTCGAGGCCGTCGAGATAGTCACCATGTGCGACATCGACAACCCCATGTACGGCACGAACGGCGCGGCATACATCTTTGGGCCCCAGAAGGGCGCCGACCCCGACATGGTCGTCGAGCTCGACAAGGGCCTTCGCCACCTGAGCGAGGTCATCAAGCGCGACGTCGGCGTCGACGTGGCGGACATCCCCGGCGCGGGCGCGGCCGGCGCGATGGGCGCGGGCATGGTGGCTTTCTTCGGCTCCAGGCTCCAGATGGGCATCGAGACCGTCCTCGACACCGTCGGCTTCGACGAGTCCATCTCCGACGCCGACTACATCTTCACCGGCGAGGGCAAGATTGACTCCCAGAGCCTGCGCGGCAAGGTCGTCATCGGCGTCGCCCGCCGCGCCGTGAAGCAGAACAAGCCCGTCATCGCCATCGTCGGCGGCGCGGACTACGACGTCGACGCCGCCTACGGCGAGGGCGTCACCGCCATATTCCCGATAAACCGCCTGCCGCAGGACTTCTCCGTGCTCAAGGAGCACTCCGAGGAGAACCTGGCCTTCACGGTTGAGAACGTGCTGCGCGCCATCAAGGCCGCGGAGAAGTGAGGTAATAAGCATGGATAGGCCCATACTCGCGATAACTATGGGCGACCCCGCGGGCGTTGGCCCCGAGATCGCCGTAAAGGCGCTCGCCGACCCCGCCATATACGCGGACTGCCGTCCGCTCGTCGTCGGCTCGCCCTTCATCATGCAGCGCGCGGCCGGCTTTGTGAACCGGCCCGATATAAAGATAAACGCCGTCGGCTCCGTCGGCGAGGCCAAGTTCGAGTGCGGCGTCATAGACGTGCTCGACCCGGGCCTCGAGAAGATGGAGGAGGTCGTCCCCGGCAAGGTCAGCCCCATCGCCGGCGACGCGGCCTTCAAGTGCGTCGTCGCGGCCATCGACCTCGCCATGAAGGGCGCCGTCGACGGCACGGTCACGAACCCGCTCAACAAGGAGGCCATGAACCTCGCGGGGCACCATTTCTCCGGCCACACGGAGATTTACGCCCACTACACCGGCACCAAGAAGTACACGATGATGCTCATGCACGAGAATATGCGCGTCGTCCACGTCTCCACGCACGTCTCGCTGCGCGAGGCCTGCGACCGCGTCAAGAAGGACCGCGTCCTCGACTGCATCCACATCGCCGCCGACGCCTGCAAGCAGCTCGGCATCGAGAACCCGCGCGTCGGCGTGGCCGGCCTCAACCCGCACTGCGGCGAGAACGGCATGTTCGGCAGGGAGGACCTCGACGAGATAGCTCCCGCCGTCGCCGCGGCCAGGGCCGAGGGCATCAACGCGGACGGCCCCGTCGCGCCGGACACCGTCTTCTCCAAGATGCGCGGCGGCTGGTACGACATCGTCGTCGCCATGTACCACGACCAGGGCCACATACCCATGAAGGTCGTCGGCTTCGTGTACGACAATGAGAAGAAGGAGTGGGAGGCCGTCGCGGGCGTCAACATCACCTGCGGCCTGCCCATCATCCGCGTGAGCGTCGACCACGGCACTGCCATGGGCCATGCCGGCCACGGCAACGCCAGCGAGCTCAGCCTCGTGAACTCCATCAACATCGCGGCCCAGCTGGCCCGCCACAGGAAGTGATATAATGGACAGATACCTGATAATCGCCGACGATTTCACCGGCGCCAACGACACCGGCGTTCAGCTGCGCCGCCGCGGCCTGCCCACGAGCGTCATCTTCGCGGGACGGCCCCTGCCCAGGGGCGAGGGCTGCGTCGTCATCGACACCGAGAGCCGCGGCTCCAGCCCCGAGGGCGCCGGCGCGGCCGTCAGCGCCTCCTGCGCCCAGGTGAATTTCGCGGACTACAAGTACGTGATAAAGAAGGTCGACTCCACCCTCCGCGGCAACATCGCCGCCGAGGTCGCGGCCCTCGACCGCTTCTACAAGCCCGAGCTCGTCGTCTTCATGCCCGCGCTGCCCGCCCTGGGCCGCACGACCGTGAACGGCATCCACTGCCTCAAGGGCGTGCCCCTCACGGAGACCGAGCTCGCCTCCGACCCGAAGAACCCCGTGCGCGAGGACAATATCAATAAGCTCCTCTCCGCCGCCTATCTCGAGCGTGTCGCCCACGTCCCGCTCGAAGAAGTGAGGGGCGGCTTCTCCCTCGAGGGCGGCCGCGTCTTCAGCTTCGACGCCGTCACCGACGAGGATATGCAGCGCGTGATTGCGGCCGCCAAGGCCACGGGCAAGCGCGCGCTCTACATCGGCACCGCCGCCATGGCCGACAATATCATGGCCCTCGAGAGCACGATAGCGCCCGTGCTGGGCGTGATTGCGAGCGTGAGCGACGTCACCTGCGCCCAGGTGCGCTCCGCCGAGGCCGCGGGCGTCAACTCCGTCGTCGTGCCCTTCCACGACCTGCTCTCGGGCGAAAAATCCCGCGCCGAGTTCGTCTCCGCCGCCGTCGAGAGCCTGAAGTCCGGCCGCGACACCATGGTCGTCAGCAGCAGCACCCTCAGCCGCGAGGAGCTCGAGAAGGCCCGCCTCGAGGGCGAGAAGCACGAGATGGTCCTCTCCCAGGTCAGCGACTACGTGCGCGGCGAAATGGGCGCCCTGGCCGCCGAGATACTCGCCGCGGCCAAGGTCTCCGGCGTCTTCGTGACCGGGGGCGACACGGCCCTCGGCCTCCTGGAGGCCCTCCAGGCCGACGGCAGCGAGATACTCAGCGAGGTCAGCGTCGGCATACCCATGATGCGGCTCATCGGCGGCCCCTCCGCCGGCGTCAAGATGGTCACCAAGGCCGGCGCCTTCGGCACGCCGGACGCCATCAACAACGCCGTCCGCAAGCTCAGGGAGGCTTAAAAAACCACGGTTGCCGGGCCGGATAAGCCGGCCCGGCGGAAAGGTAAGGTTATGAGCACTATACACGCGGTCCACATTAACGACAAGGACTCCTGCGTCACCGTCACCGAGCCCGTCAAGGCCGGCGACACCGTGGAGTACCACCTCGCCGACGGCACGGTCGAGACCGTCACAGCCCGCGGCGACTCGCCCATTTACCACAAAATCGCCATCGTAGACGTGCCCGAGGGCGGCTACGTCTACAAGTACGGCGAGAAGATAGGCGTCGCCAGCTGCGATATCAAGGCCGGCGACTACGTGCACACCCATAATCTCAAGCCCGTCGGGCATCTGCAGGAGGCGTAAGCATGGATAAGACCACTTTCATGGGCTATAAGCGCCCCTACGGCCGCGTAGGCATACGCAACCACGTGGTCGTCATGCCCGGCGTCAACTGCGCGGAGATAGCCGCGAGGCGCATCGTCGAGAGCTGCAAGGGCTCGACCCTGCTCACCAACCCCTACGGCTGCGTCCAGAGCCAGGGCGACACCCAGATTACGCTGAAGATACTCGCCGGCCTGCTCGCGAACCCCAACGTCCACAGCGTCCTGATAGTCGGCCTCGGCTGCGAGACCATCCAGAAGGATATGTACCTGAACGCCGTCGAGGAGCGCTCGCCCGGCAAGCGCGTGGAGTACATCTCCATACAGCAGTGCGGCGGCATAGGCCGCACCGTGGCCGCGGGCATCTCCATAGTCCAGGAGCTGATGGCCGAGGCCGAGAAGTGCAAACGCGAGCCCTGTCCCATCGGCGAGCTGATGCTCGGCCTCGAGTGCGGCGGCAGTGACCCCACCAGCGGCATCTGCGCGAACGTGGCCCTCGGCATAGTCTCCGACCGCCTTGTCGACATGGGCGGCAGCAGCGTTATAAGCGAGACCAGCGAGGCCATAGGCGCCGAGCACATCCTGAAGGCCCGCGGCGCGACGCCGGAGATAGGCCAGAAGATTTACGACACCATCAAGTGGAAGGACGACGTCTACCGCGAGATGGGCGAGGACATACGCAACTCCAACCCCACCCCAGGCAACATCCGCTCCGGCCTCACCACCCTCGAGGAGAAGAGCCTCGGCTGCATCAACAAGAGCGGCACCCGCCCCTTCACCGGCTGCTACGCCTACGGCGAGATGATAACCACCCGCGGCCCCGCCTTCCTCGAGACCGGCGCGTACGACCCACTCTCCACCATCGGCGAGCTCGCCAGCGGCTGCCAGACCGTCGCCTTCACCACCGGCATGGGCAACCCCATGGGCTGCGCCGTCGGCCCGGTCATCAAGATTACCGGCAACCATCAGACCTACGAGTGGATGAACGACCTCCTCGACTTCGACTGTTCCGCCAGCCTGCGCGGCGAGAAGAGCCACGCCCAGGTGGCCGACGAGCTCTTCGACCTCATAATTGACGTCTGCGAGGGCAAGCTCACCAAAGCCGAGATAAACGGCTCCGACATCAACACGATAGACCACTACAATATGCTCTGCTGAGCGGAGAAAAATAAAGAGCCGTCCCGGTCGGGACGGCTCTTTTCCGTTTTCAGAACCTTACGAAGCCCGTTTTGCTGTTCGCGGGGTAGCCCAGCGTCCAGAGATGCTGCGCGCCGCAGCCCGGGCAGGGCCTGTCGCCCAGCTCGTCTATATACGCCTC
>DVKN01000142.1 GCA_018716005.1 Candidatus Scatomorpha stercoravium | reverse complement strand
GAGCGCAGAGGTACATGAAAACGGGAAGGCTCAGTATACAGACCGCCGGGCCGAGCACGTACCATTTGACCGGCGGCTTGCGAGCGCTCCGGCGCTCAGTTTGTGTGGTCATAAAAATCCCTCCGACGCAGGTGTTTGTACATCCTATTACGTCGGAGGGGATTAAATTACTTGCTGTGTTGAATTACTTGCCTTCGCCGTCGACGCTGTTCTCTTCGCCGGAGGTCTTGGCCTTCTTTTTGCTCTTGGCGGCGCGGGCGGCAGCCTCCTGCTCGGCGCGCTGCTTCTCCTCGCGGACATTGGAGCTGATGGCCCACTTGGTCACCTGCAGGCGGACGCGGTCCTCGCCTGTCTCGAAGGTGATGGTGTCCTCGGTCACCTGCACGACTTTACCCATTATGCCGCCGATGGTGACTATCTCGTCGCCGAGGGAGATGTTGCTGCGCATCTCGTTGAGCTGCTTCTTGCGCTTGTTTTCGGGACGGATAAGGAAGAAGTAGAAGACAACGAAGATAATGACGAGGAACAGTATGGAGGACATACCGCCCATGGTGCCGGCAGCACTGCCATTGCCGCTTAGTACGTTAAAAAACATTTGCTTGATTACCTCCAGCCAAAAGATACGGTGTGTAGATTATAACCCGGTATTTTCAAAATTGCAAGGATTTTTATATTCGCCTGTCGAGCTCTGCGGAATACCGCCGCCGGAAGGCCTCGAACCGCCCCTCGTCGAGCGACGCGCGGATGCGCTCCATGAGGCTGTTGTAGAACCACAGGTTGTGCGTCACGGCGAAGCGCATGGCGAGCATCTCCTCGGCCTTGAAGAGGTGGCGGACGTAGGCGCGGGAATACCTGCGGCAGACCGGGCAGGAGCATTCAGGGTCTATCGGGCTCTCGTCGCGCTCGTACTTGGCGTTCTTGATATTGATAATGCCGCCCCAGGTGAAGAGGTGGCCGTGGCGGCCGTTGCGGGCGGGCATGACGCAGTCGAAGAAGTCCACGCCGCGCGCGACGGCCTCGATAATGTTGCCCGGCGTGCCGACGCCCATCAGGTAGCGGGGCTTGTCCTGCGGCATATGCTCCTCGACGGCCTCAATCGTGTCGTACATCTCCTGATGCGTCTCTCCGACGGCGAGGCCGCCTATGGCGTAGCCCTCGCAGCCCAGCTCGGCTATGCGCTTCATGTGCTCGACGCGCAGGTCGCGGAAAACCGCGCCCTGGTTTATGCCGAAGAGCACCTGGCCCGGGTTCACGGCGTCCGGCTCGGCGTTATACTCCGCGAGTGCCCTTATGCAGCGCTCGAGCCAGCGCGTCGTGCGCTCGCAGGACTGCTTCACGTACTCGTAGGGCGAGGGTATCTTCACGCACTCGTCGAATGCCATGGCGATGTCGCTGCCGAGGTTGGACTGTATGCGCATGCTCTCCTCCGGGCCCATGAAGATGTGCCGCCCGTCGACGTGGGAGTTGAAGCGCACGCCGTCCTCCCCTATCTTCCTCAGCTCCGCGAGGGAGAAAATCTGGAAGCCGCCGCTGTCCGTGAGTATGGGGCCGTCCCAGGTCATGAATTTGTGCAGCCCGCCGAGGGATTTGATGAGCCCGTCGCCGGGGCGGACGTGCAGGTGGTAGGTGTTCGAGAGCTCTATCTGGCAGCCGATATCCTTCAGGTCGCGGGCGGAGAGCGCGCCCTTTATCGCGCCCTGCGTGCCGACGTTCATGAATACCGGCGTCTGCGCCGTGCCGTGCGGGCAGGTAAACTCGCCGCGCCGCGCGCGTCCCTCGCGTTTTATGACTTTAAACAAGGGCATCCCTCCAAATTTCCAACAGCGTATAGTTTAATATGCCGCGGCGGACTTGTCAATCCAAAAGCGCTTTGGGGACGGGCCGTGTGTATGATTATACCATCCGCCCGGCGCGCGGGCAAGCGGGGGTATATTTACTTGCGAAAAACGATTTAATGTGGTACAATAATTTTAACTATTTGGCCGCTGGGCATAAGAGAGGCTCTGAGATGAAAATACAGGAATCAGCTGAAAACTATCTGGAGACCATACTCGTACTCCAGAAGCGGAACGGGAACGTTCGCTCGATAGACATTGCGAACGAGCTGGGCTACTCCAAGCCCAGCGTCAGCGTCGCTATGAAAAACCTCCGCCTCGGCGGGTACATCCGGGTCGACCCCGAGGGCAGCATCCACCTGCTGGACGACGGCCGGGCAATCGCCGAGAAAATCTACGAGCGGCACACGCTGCTCAGCGAGTGGCTCACGAACATGGGCGTCGACCCGGAAATCGCGGCCGAGGACGCCTGCCGCATAGAGCACGTAATCTCCGCGGAGACCTTCGACGCGCTCAAGCGCCACGCCGGCATGATGACCGCCGAAGCGGAGAGGGCCGGGCAGTAATATGATACTCGACGTAATAATCGCCATCGCCCTCTTCGTGGCGGGCGCGCTGCTCTACACCTTCTGCCTCATGCCGGTGCTGCTCGGCTTCTTCACCGACGTGCCCACGGCGAAAAAGCTCAAGGCCCGCTACGGCGGGCGCGTCGCCTACGGGGCCATACTCATGAAGACGATATACCGCGCCGTGCTCTGGGCCATAATCCTCGCGGCGGCCACCATTGCCGTCATACACTGGGGCGGGGACTACGCCCTCTTCGGCTGGCTGGGCGGCGTCGTGCTGACCCTCGCCACGACGATAGGCCGCCTGGGCGCGAACCAGCGCAGCGTTGCGAATTTCCTCGTGCGGTACGAGAAATTCATGGACAAAGACCTCAACGCCGCCCTGCTCGAGAGGGTCGAGCACGGCGACCTCAGCTTCAAGCTGGACTAATAAAGGCCGAACCCCCGCGGAAAAATCCGCGGGGGTTCGGTTTTGTCAGGCGAGGGCCCGGCCCAGCGCCTCGCAGTTTGCTGCGCCCTCCTCGTCCGGGGCCTCGCAGCACATGACGCTCGCGCAGGCCAGTTCGGCGCCGCAGCCTCGGGCCGCGGCCTCCCAGGAGCGCATCCACTCCCCGTCCCCCCAGCCGTAGGAGCCGAAGAGGGCTATGCGCTTGCCCCTGAGCGCGCTCTTGCACGCGTCGAACATGGGCTCGAACTCGTATTCCTCGAGCTGTTCGCTGCCCATGGCCGGGCAGCCGAAGGCTATGGCGTCGTAGTTCGCGACGCGCCCGGCGTCAAAGTCGGAGGCCGCGATAAGCTCCGCCTCCGCCCCGGCGGCGCGGGCCCCGGCCGCGACTGCTCCGGCCATGGCCTCGGTGTTGCCCGTGCCGCTCCAATAAACTACTGCAATTTTGCTCATTGTTGTACCTCTTTTCTATAATAATATTGAGTTATAGCTATAATCACGCGCTCACGGTCAGCTGCATCAGGCTCTCGCCGCCGTTATAGCGCCGTTTGTAGAGCTCGCTGCACTTCCTGAAACGGCGGAAGCTCCGCTCGGCCTCGGCCGCGTCGCCATAGACCTGCCACGCGCCGCAGAGCTTGCTGTTTTTTCCGCGGTTTTGTATGTATCCCAGCACATCCGGGAGCGGATAGCCGAGAAAAAGGCCGATTTCGTGCGGGAAACTCTCGGAACTCAGCACGCGGCGGCGCAGCGTCTCGAGGGCTTCGACGCAGCCGTGGGACGCATAGCCGCAGCGCTCGAGCAGCTCCGCCGCGCCGCTCGATGCGAGGTCGCGCTCGAGCTGGCTCAGCCGGCCCAGGTATATGAGCGCCCTTCCCGGCCGGCAGCGCAGCACGCGCAGCGCGAGCCCCTTGCCCGCGAGGCGCTCCCGCCAATGCTCCGCCTGACGCAGCAGCTCCTCCGTGTCGGGGTCAATCACGCCGAAGAGTGCCCCCGTCTTTATCGAGGCCAGCGTGGGCGCGCACTGCTCGACGATATACCGCTCCAGACACATCTCAGACCGCCCTCGCGTGCTCGGCGAGCGCCGTGCGCAGCGCGGTCGCGCTGCTCGTATGTATGCGCGCGACGGGGACGGAGTTCTTCTTCGCCTCCTGCGTCACGCTCAGCACCATCTTGTGCGAGACGGTGCTTATGAAGAGTATCAGCAAATCCGGGGTGCCCAGCTTCTTCTTGAGCGAGCCGTGCTCCTTGGTGAAGACCTTGGCCTTGTACCCGTGCTCGCGGCAGATGCTCTCGTACTTCCCCGCCATGCACTCGTTGCCTCCGACGATAACGACGCTCATATTTCGCCTTCCTTTCTGTCTGTGTATTGGTTAGTTTATTCTAACCGCGTTTCTTTAAAGACGCCGCCTGGTTAGCGGCGACTAATTACACTTGAAAGTGTACCACAGCGCCCGGCCGCTGTCAAGTGCGATTTAAAAGGCGGCCCACGCCGGGCCGCCCGCTTCACTCCTCCCCCGCCCTCTCGCTCATGAGGGCGAGGTTCTTCGCTATCCTCTCGCTGCCCGGGGCGAGGCGCGCGGCCTCGGCGGCGGCTGCGGCGGCTTCGGAATAGCGCCCCGTATAGTAGAGCCCGAGCGAGAGCAGATCCCAGGGCAGGCTGCCCCAGGAGTCGGCCTCGCAGACGTAGCTGCGCGGGCGCTCCTTTATCTTAAGCGCCTCGCGCGCGAAGTAAACGACGCCGTCCCAGCAGCCGTCCTCATAGAGCAGGCGCGCGAGCTCGAGCCAGGGCTCGCGCAGATGCGGGGCCTCCGCCGCGGCGCGCAGAAGCCATGCGCGGGCCTCGTCCCGGCGGCGCAGCATGACGAGGCAGCGCGAAATATAGCGCATGGAGGCGCAGCGCTCGTCGGCCCAGGTGGCCGAGGGCAGCAGGAGATGGCGCTTGAGCGTTATTATCGCGTCCTCCCAGCGGCCGTGGAAGTAGTACTCGCGCCCGAGATAGTGCAGGTTGCGGTCGTCCTCGGGATCCTCGAGCACGCTCATCTCCAGTAGCGGCAGGTACTGCGCGCGGGATTTCGTGTCGTCCGCCCTGTGGTCGAGCTGCATCCCCTCGACGTAGACCTTGTTCTCCGCCGTCTCCCCCGTCAGCTCGAGGACCTCGTGGACAGGATGCGTCCACTTGTAGCCGCGGCGGGCGTGGGCATTCTCGCGCCAGAAGACGTAGCCCTCGCTTCCGTCGGGGTTGAAGTTCCAGGTGTAGCGGTAGGCGGCTCGCGTCGTGCCCGGCGTCCAGGCCGCCTCGAGCAGCGCGCGCCAGCCGGGGTGGAAGAACTCGTCGAGGTCGGTGGATATGCATATGTCCGTGTCCTCCGGCACGAGCTCGAGCGCCCGGTTCCGCGCGGCGTCGAAGCGCCAGGGCGAGATTATCTCGCACTCAACCGAAGCGCCGCGCGCCCGGAGGAGCGCCGCAGTATCGTCCTCGGAGCCGGTGTCGAGGACGTAGACCCCGTCTGCCTCGGACATCGAGTCCATCCAGCGGCCGACGAAGCGGCTCTCGTTCTTGCAGATGGCGTAGACTGAGACTTTCACTGACTCACCTCGGTCAAAATATGTATCGAGGGCGGCACGGCCGCCCTCTCCGCTTAAGTCGCGAGCAGGCCCGCGGTTCTCAGGTTTGCGAGCAGCTGGTTGAACTGCTGCACGATGTCGGTGGTGCTGGTGGCGTCGTTGACGGCCGCGGCGGGGGTTATCGTGGCGGCCGCGCCAGTGGGCCCGGTTGCGCCGGTGGGGCCGGTCGGGCCGGCATCGCCCGTGGGGCCTGTCGGGCCCGTCGGGCCCTCGTTGCCCTGTACGCCGGCCGCGCCTGCCGCGCCCGTGGGGCCGGTGGGCCCGGTGGGGCCCGCGCCGCCGGTCGGGCCGGTGGGCCCGGTGGGGCCCGCGCCGCCGGTCGGG
>DVKN01000141.1 GCA_018716005.1 Candidatus Scatomorpha stercoravium | reverse complement strand
CATGTCCGAGCGCGTCCTCGCCCTCTCGGGGCGCGGGCACACGGCGGAGGACGTCCGCGAGGCGTCCGAAATGGTCAAGGCGGCGGGCTTCAGGCTGATTTTGCAGATGATGACCGGCCTGCCCGGCTCGGACGACAAATCCGACCTGGCCTCCGCGCGTGAGATAGCGGCCCTCGGGCCCGACGGCGTGAGGATATACCCGACGGTAATCGTGCGTGATACGGCGCTCTATGACCTCTGGAAAGCCGGGCGCTATAAGGAGCACACCGTGGAGGACGCCGTGCGCGTCTGCGCGAAGATTGTCCCCGTGTTCGACGCCGCCGGCATCCCGATAATCCGCATGGGCCTCAACCCGACCGAGGATCTGTCGGGCGGCGACGCCGCCGGCGGGGCCTATCACCCGGCGCTCGGCGAGCTCGTCCGCGCGCGCATAATGCGCGGGAGGGCCGAGGCCCTGCTCGAGGGGACGGAGCCCGGCGCGGAGATTACCCTGCGCGTAAACCCGCGCCTCATGAGCCAGCTCGTCGGCCAGCACGGGGAGAACCGGAAATATCTCACGGAGAAATTCGCCCTCGGGCGGCTGCGCATAGTCCCGGACGCCTCGGCGGCGGAGCTCGATTTAACGAAGATTTAGCCCGTCTGTGTCCGGATTGTAACACACACGATGCAATTACGATACAAGCGCCTGCTATACTGTCCCCAGTAAGACGGGAGGCGGTAAAATGTCAGGACCGAGAGCGAGAGACGTGAGGCTGATAATCGCGGCGGCGGCAATCTCCATGCTGCTGAGCGCCGTGTGCTGCGCCATGGCCGTCATGAACCTGACCGGCGCCGCCGGGAGCGCTGCACCCGCGGAGGACGCCGCGGTGGCCGTATGCCGCGCCGAATACGCCGGCGGCGCGCTGACCATAGCCGTGGAGGCGGTCTGACGCCTAATTTCAACAAGAAGGGCCCGGGGAACACCCGGGTCTTTTTACGTGCCGGGGAGGCGGTAATTCTTGAAAAAACCACGGCGCTGGAGTATAATATTATGCCTACATTGTTTTGTGGGATTTTTACAGTGAGGTAATGACGCTTGTATCTGAAGGCGCTTGAAATCCAGGGCTTTAAGAGCTTCCCGGAGCGGACGCGGCTGAGCTTTGAGCGGGACGTGACCGCCATCGTCGGCCCCAACGGCTCCGGCAAATCGAATATCTCCGACGCCATCCTCTGGGTCATGGGCGAGCAGAGCAGCCGCACGCTGCGCGGCGGCAAGATGCAGGACGTTATCTTCGGCGGCACGGCCCGGCGCGCGGCCATGGGCGTGGCCCAGGTCACGCTGGTGCTCGACAACACCGCCCGCCTCTTCGACATAGACGCCGACGAGGTCGCCATCACCCGCAAGTATTACCGCTCCGGCGAGAGCGAGTACTACATAAACCGGCAGCAGGTGAGGCTGCGCGACGTGAACGAGCTCCTGATGGACACCGGCCTCGGCCGCGACGGCTACTCGATAATCGGCCAGGGCCGCATAGCCGAGATAGTAAACGGCAAGAGCGCCGAGAGGCGCGAGGTGCTCGAGGAGGCCGCCGGCATCTCCCGCTACCGCTACCGCAAGGAGGAGGCCGAGCGCCGCCTGCAGCGCACGGACGAGAACCTCCTGCGCGTGAACGACAAGATAGAGGAGCTCGAGCTCCAGGTCAAGCCCCTCAGGGAGCAGGCCGAGACGGCGAAGCGCTATCTCGCGCTGCGCGACGAGCTGAAGACGGCCGAGGTCAGCCTCTGGATGAGCGACCTCGACGCCCTGCGCGAGCAGGCGGACGCCGTGGAGAGCGAATTCGCCGAGACGAAGGCCGCCCTCGAGGCGGCGCGGCGCGAGCTTCAGGGGCTCTATTCCCGCAGCGAGGCGCTGACCGAGCGGATGCGCGCCAAGGACGCTGAGGCCGAGTCGAAGCGCAATGAGCTCAGCCGCACGCTCTCGCTCGTCTCCGAGCAGGAGGCGAACGCCGCCGCGCTGCGCAGCCGGGCGGAATCCGCCGCGCAGAGCGCGGAGCGCATGCGCGCCGAGCTCACGGAGCAGACGGGCCGGGCCGAGGGCGTGGCCGCCCAGATATCCGGGCACCGCGAACGCATAGCCGAGATAGATAAGCGCCGCGCGGAGCTCGAGGAGGCCGCCGAGAGCGCGAGGAACGTCGCAGAGGGGCGCAAAATGCGCATAGACAACCGCGAGCGCGAGCTCGCCGGGCTCACGGACGAGCTCACTCAGCGCATAGTCGAGCTCGGCAACGCGGACTCGAGGATAAGCCTGCTCGAGGAGATGGAGCGCGAATACGAGGGCTTCGGCGGCGCGGTAAAGGCCGTCATGCGCTCGGCGAAGCGCGGCGAGCTGCGCGGCGTCCACGGGACGGTCTCGGAGCTGCTGCGCACCCGCGACGAGACGGCCCTCGCCATAGAGACGGCACTCGGCGCGGCGATACAGAACATAGTCGTGGACACCCAGACCGACGGCCGCCGCGCCATTGAAATGCTCCAGCGCCGGAACGCCGGGCGCGCGACCTTCCTGCCCCTCGACGCCATACGCGGCGGGAGGCTCGACAGGATACCCGGCCGGGACGAGGGCTGCCTCGGCCTCGCGGTCGACCTCGTAGAGTTCGACCCGCAGTATACGAACGCCTTTGAGAACCTGCTCGGCCGCACGCTGATAACCGAGACTCTCTCCGACGCCGTCGCGATTTCCCGCAGGGGCGGGGGACGGGCGCGGATAGTCTCGCTCGACGGCCAGGTCATAAACGCGGGCGGTTCCATGACGGGCGGCAGCGCCGCGAAGAACGCCGGCATACTCTCGCGCCGCTCCGAGCTCGAGAAGCTCCAGGCCTCGCGCGGGGCCCTCGCGCGCCGCCGCGACGAGGTGAGCGCGAAGTGCGAGGAGCTCAAGCGCACGCTGACCGCGGCGCGCTACGAGCTGGACGTCGCCTCCGGCGAGCTGCAAAACATCATGAACGAGCTTGCGAGCCTCGCCGCCGAGCGCCGCACGACGGAGAGCACGGCCAAGCAGTTCGAGCTGCTCCTGAGCGGCCTCACGGGCGACCGCGAGACGAGGGAGCGGGCCATAGCCGACACCCTCGCCGCGAAGGAGAGCTATGAAAAGGAGCTCGCCGGGGTCGAGGAGCGCATCGCCGCGCTGAAGGCCGAGGCCGAGGCGGAGCGCCGCGCCGTCGCCGACGCCACGGGCAGCAAGCTCGACATAGAGGGCGAGCGCACCCGCACCGACAAGGCCGCGCAGGAGAAGAACGCCGACATACTCAACCTCGAGCGCTCCCTCTCACGCGCCGAGCAGAAGAAGATATCCGCCGAGCTCGAGGAAAAGCAGCTCACGGACAAGCTCTGGGACGGCTACGAGCTCAGCCACAGCGCCGCCGAGGCCATACGGCGGCCAATAGAGAGCCGCCCGAAGGCCGTGAAGGCCATCGCCGAGCTCAGGCGGGACATAGGCGCCCTCGGCAGCCCCAACCTCGGCGCGATAGACGAGTACGCGCGCGTGAGCGAGCGCTGGGAGTTCCTCTCCGGCCAGCGCGACGACGTCGAGAAGGCGAAGGCCGAGCTCGTGGGTATAATTTCCGATATAACCGGGGAAATGAGAAGTATATTCTCGCGCGAGTTCGCGGCGATAAACGAGAGCTTCAAGGAGACCTTCACGGAGCTCTTCGGCGGCGGCAGCGCGGAGCTCACCATAACGCCCGCCGACGACGTGCTCTCCGGCGACATAGACATCCGCGTGCAGCCGCCCGGCAAGGCGCTGACCACGCTCTCGCTGCTCTCCGGCGGCGAGACGGCATTTGTCGCGATAGCGCTCTACTTCGCCATAATAAAGGTCCGGCCCACGCCCTTCTGCGTGATGGACGAGATAGAGGCCGCGCTCGACGAGGCCAACGTAAACCGCTTCGCCGAGCATATGCGCGCCCTCTCCGGCAGGACGCAGTTCATAGCCATAACCCACCGCCGCGGCACCATGGAGGAGGCCGACAAGCTCTACGGCGTCACCATGCAGGAGAAGGGAGTCTCCAAGGTGATAGAGCTCGACCTCGACGCGGCGGCGCGGCAGATAGAGGAGGATGAGAAAAATGGGATTCTTTGATAAGATAAAGCAGGGCCTCGAGAAGACCCGCCGCCAGATGAGCGAGGCCTTCGCCGCGCTCACCGTGGACAACGAGGAGTTCTTCGAGGAGCTCGAGGAGGCGCTCATACTCGCCGACGCGGGCGCGGACACGGCCGTCAAGGCGGTGAACGAGCTCAGGGGCGTCGTCTACCAGAAGTCGCTCCACGGCGGCGAACAGGTCAGGAACGCGCTCGCGGACATCCTCGCCGAGCGCCTCGCCGTCGGCAGCTTCGAGCTGCGGCTCGGCACGAAGCCCTCCGTCATACTCATGGTCGGCGTAAACGGCGTCGGCAAGACCACGACCATAGGCAAGCTCGCCGCGAAATACACCGCCGAGGGCAAAAAGGTCCTCCTCGCGGCGGCGGACACCTTCCGAGCCGCGGCGGCAGAGCAGCTGAGCGTCTGGGCCGAGAGGGCAAAGTGCGACATAGTCAAGCACGGCGAGGGCTCCGACCCCGGCGCGGTCGTCTTCGACGCGCTCACCGCTGCGAAGGCGCGCGGCGCCGACATAGTCATAATCGACACCGCCGGCCGCCTCCACAACAAGGCGAACCTCATGAACGAGCTCGCGAAGATACGCCGCATAGTCGTGCGCGAGCTGCCCGAGGCCGACCTCGAGACGCTCATGGTCATAGACGCGACCACCGGCCAGAACGGGCTCATCCAGGCCAAGCAGTTCGCCGAGACCGCAGAGATAAGCGGCATCGTCCTCACCAAGCTCGACGGCACCGCCAAGGGCGGCATAGTCTTTGCCATCGCGCAGGAGATGGGCGTGCCCGTCAAGTTCGTGGGCGTCGGCGAGGGCGTCGACGACCTCATGCCCTTCGAGCCGAAGGCTTTCGCGGAGGCGCTTATCTCATGAGACTGATACTTGCCTCCAATAACGCGCACAAGGCGCGCGAGTTCCGCGAGATACTCGCCCCGCTCGGCATAGACGTGCTCACGCAGAGCGAGGCCGGCTGCAATTTTGAGGCCGACGAGACGGGCGAGACCTTCGAGGAGAACGCCTACATCAAGGCCGAGGCCGCCATGAGGGCCACCGGCGAGGCGGCCGTGAGCGACGACTCCGGCCTCGAGGTGGACGCCCTGGGCGGCGAGCCCGGCGTGCGCTCCGCCCGCTACACCGGCCGCCATGAGGACTCCGACGCCGACCGCCGGGCCTATCTCATGAAAAAACTGGAGGGCGTGGAACATCGCTCCGCGCGCTTCGTCTCAGCCATATGCTGCGTCTTCCCGAACGGCGACGTGCTCCGCGCGCGGGGCGAGTGCCCGGGCGAAATAGCGGCGTATGAGCGGGGGGAGAACGGCTTCGGCTACGACGCCATGTTCATCCCCGAGGGCTATGGGCTCACGATGGCGGAGCTCAGCCCGGAAGAGAAAAACGCCATATCCCACCGGGGACGCGCGCTTCGCGAGTTCTGCCGGGTCCTGGAGGAATACAGCAATGCTCACAAGTAAACAGAGGGCCTACCTGCGCGGCCTCGCCGCCAAGGAGGACACCATACTTCAGATTGGCAAGGACGGCATCACGGAGAACACCGCCCAGACGCTCTCCGATATGCTCCGCGCTCGCGAGCTCGTGAAGGGCCGCGTGCTCGAGAACTCCATGCTCTCCGCCCGCGAGGCCTGCGACACGCTCGCCGCGCGCTGCCGCGCCGAGCAGGTGCAGGTCATAGGCAGCAAGTTCGTGCTCTACAAGCGCAACGAGCTCAAGCCCGTCATAGAGCTGCCCAAGTCCGCGAAGAAGAAATGAGGCTCGCTTTCTACGGCGGCAGCTTCAACCCGCCGCACCCGGCCCATGTGCGCGCCTGCCGCCTCGCCTGGGAAAACCTGAAGCCGGACAGGCTGCTTGTTATCCCCGCCGCGACGCCGCCGCACAAGCCCCTCCCCGAGGGGAGCCCCGACGCCGCGGAGCGGCTGGCCCTCACGCGCATCGCTTTCCGGGACTTCCCGGAGGCGGAGGTGAGCGGTATGGAGCTCGGCCGCAAGGGCAGGAGCTACACCTCGGACACCGTGCGCGAGCTGCGCCGGGAATATCCGGACGCGGAGCTCTGCATGATAATGGGCACGGATATGCTCCTGAGCTTTGAGCAGTGGCACGAGTGGCGCTTCATCCTCTCCGAGGCGAGCCTCGCCGTGCTCCCGAGGAACAGGGGCGACCTCGCGGCGATAGAGGCCGAGGCCGGGCGCATGAGGCGCGCATACGGCGCGAGGATCCATGTCCTCGACGTCGCGCCCCTGCCCATGTCGAGCACGGATATGCGCGCCCTGCTCGCCGCGCGAACCGGCGCGGCCGAGCTCGACGGCGAGGTCTACGCGCGGATAATACAAAAGCGCGACTACGGCGCGAAGCCGGAGCTAGCATGGCTGCGGGAGCGGGCCTACGCCTACCTCAAGCCCTCGCGCGTGCCGCACGTCGCGGGCTGCGAGCAGGAGGCGGTGAAGCTGGCCCTGCGCTGGGGCGAGGACCCCGGCGACGCGGCCGAGGCCGGGATACTGCACGACATCACGAAGAAATTGACCATGCCGGAGCAGTTGAAGTTGGCTGAAAAATATGGTATAGTGTTTGACGCGCTCGAGCGTGAGAACATCAAGCTCACGCACGCCATCACGGGCGCCGCGCTCTCCCGCGAGCTGTTCGGCGTGACCGACAGGGTCTACGACGCCATACGCTGGCACACGACCGGCCGGCCGGACATGACAAAGCTGGAGAAGATAATATACCTCGCGGACTATGTCGAGCCCACGCGCGATTTCCCCGGCGTCGAGCCGCTCAGGGAGCTGTGCTACGAGGACCTCGACGCCGCAATGGCCCTCGGGCTCCGCATGAGCCTCGACGAGCTCGCGGCCGCGGGTATAGAGCCGCACCGGGATTCGGTGGAGGCCTACAGATGGTACAGAAAGGAAAAATGACTTAATGCATCTCTTCGGCGGAAACGGCAGGCACGGCAGGCACGGCGCCTCCGGCCACGACAGCGACGACTACGACTACGAGTACGGGGAAGAGTACGGGGAAGATTACGGGGAAGACGAAGAGGAAGAAGAGGCCTGTTACGACGACAGCGCGCACTATGACGACGACTACGACTATGACCGCCGCTATTACGAGCGCATGGAGCGCTACGAGCGCCGCTCGCAGTACGCGAGGCGCGGCGAATACCGCCCGTATGAGGACTACGACCCGGATTACGGCCGCTATGGGGAGCGGCGCTTCGCCTCCGACGACATAGTCTCCCGCGAGGAGCTGCGCGCGCGGCGCCCCCGCTGGCCCAGGAGGCTGCTCGCGGCCTTCCTGACGCTCGTCGTGCTGGCCGGGGGGCTCTTCGCCGCCTACAGGGTGTGGGCGCAGCGCCCGGACCAGCAGCAGGGCGGCCTCAACGACTACTCCGACCCGGAGCCAGCCGAGACCGGCGTCGGCGCCGTGGCGCCGCAGAGCGACGCTAATAAGCGCGACGGCGTCTGGACCTTCTTCATCGCCGGCATAGACGTCGTCGGCAACCACAACGACACCAACATGGTCGGGATGTTCGACACCGTAAACGGCAAGCTCAACATCGTGAACCTGCCGCGAGATATGCTGGTGAACGTGAACCTCAACATCAAGAAGATTAACCAGCCCTACGCCGCGGACATCAATAACGGCGGCGACGGCATAGACCCGCTGCTCGAGTGCATATCCGACATCCTCGGCTACAGCGTCGATATGTACGCGCTCATAGACATCAACGCCGCGGCGGAGATAGTCGACGCCATCGGCGGCGTGTACTTCGACATCCCCTACGACATGGACTGGGACGCGCCCGACCAGGACCCGCCGCTGCACATACACATCAAGGCCGGCCCGCAGACGCTCGACGGCGAGAACTTCGTCAACGCCATGCGCTTCCGCATGTCCAACGACGGCTCGCACTCCTACGCCGGCGGCGACATACAGCGCATCGCCTTCCAGCAGGAGCTGCTCACGGCCCTCGCGAGCCAGGCGCTCCAGATAGGGAACATCCTCAACATCGGCGAGATGTACAGCGCCGTGATGGACAACATGATAACCAACGTCTCCGTGGGCAACGCCGCCTGGCTGCTCGAGCAGTTCCTGAAGCTCGGCGCCGAGGACATCACCTTCCAGACCATACCCAACCGCATGGATGGCATGATAGGCGGGCTCAACTACGTCATGCCCCTCATAGACGACTGGCTCGAGATGCTCAACGCATACCTCAACCCCTTCGACGTCGCGATAAGCGAGGAGAATATCAACATGATATCCTATATCGACGGGGTGTGGACGATGACGCAGGGATACATTGCCGGAGGAGAGGATTCCTTCGCGTATTTCGGATAGGGAAAGGGAGTTACAAAGATGCTGACACCGAGAGAGATTGCCGAAACCGCCGTCAGGGTTTTGAGCGACAAGCAGGCGAAGGACATCCAGGTGCTGCGCACTACCGACGTCACCGTCCTCGCCGACTACTTCGTAATCTGCACCGCCACCAGCTCTACGCACGTGAAGACCCTCACCGACGAGGTCGACGGCGTGCTGAGCAATATGGGCGAGCCGCCGCTCAGGCGCGAGGGCTATCGCGGGGGCGGCTGGATACTGCTGGACTTCGGCTGCGTGATAGTCCACATATTCCAGAAGGAGATGCGCGAGTTCTACAACCTCGAGCACCTCTGGAACGACGCGGAAGAGGTGCCCCTCTCATCCCTTCGGGGCCCTACGGCCTGAGCCGGGCGCTCGGGTCAAAGGGGCCGCTGGACAAAACTAAACTTTTGTAAGGGAGAAAGCACAGGAAATGGGCTACGATTTCGCAAGCATAGAAAAGAAATGGCAGAATTACTGGCTGGAGCACAAGACCTTCGCCGCCGTCACCGGCGATAAGACGAGGAAGAAGTTCTTCCCCCTCGTCGAGTTCCCCTATCCCAGCGGCGACGGCCTCCACGTCGGCCACCCGCGCCCCTACACCGCGATGGACATCGTCGCGCGCAAGCGGCGCATGGAGGGCGAGAACGTCATCTTCCCGATAGGCTTCGACGCCTTCGGCCTGCCGACGGAGAACTACGCCATAAAGAACCATATGCACCCCCGCGAGGTCACCAAGCGCAACATCGAGCGCTTCACGAAGCAGCTGCAGATGCTCGGCTACAGCTTCGACTGGGACCGCGTCGTGGACACGACCGACCCCGACTACTACAAGTGGACGCAGTGGATATTCCTCCAGATGTACAAGCACGGCCTCGCGTATAAGGCCAGCATGCCCGTCAACTGGTGCACGAGCTGCAAGTGCGTCCTCGCCAACGAGGAGGTCGTGGAGGGCGTCTGCGAGCGCTGCGGCGCGCCCGTCGTGCGCAAGGAGAAGAGCCAGTGGATGCTGCGCATCACCGCCTACGCCCAGAGGCTCATAGACGACCTCGACGACGTCGACTACATCGAGCGCGTCAAGATTCAGCAGCGCAACTGGATAGGCCGCTCCACCGGCGCGGAGGTCGACTTCAAGGCCACCACCGGCGACGTGATAAAGGTCTTCACCACCCGCTGCGACACGCTCTTCGGCGCGACCTACATGGTCCTCTCGCCGGAGCATGAGCTCGTTCGCAGCTGGCTCGAGAGCGGCGCGATAACGAACCCCGACGAGGTCAGGAAGTACCAGGCCGAGGCCGCGGCGAAGTCTGACCTCGAGCGCACCGAGCTCAATAAGGACAAGACCGGCGTGCGCACCGTGGGCGTCGACGCCGTGAACCCGGTCAACGGTGAGACTATACCCATATTCATCTCCGACTACGTCCTCGCGAGCTACGGCACCGGCGCCATCATGGCCGTTCCGGGCCACGACCAGCGCGACTGGGAGTTCGCGAAGGAGTTCGACCTGCCGATAATCGAGGTCGTCAAGGGCGGCGACGTCACCAAGGAGGCCTGGGTCAGCAAGGACGAGGACGCCATCATGGTGAACTCCGGCTTCCTGGACGGCATGAGCGTCAAGGCCGCCATCCCCGCCATGACCAGGTGGCTTGAGGAAAAGGGCCTTGGCCGCGCCAAGGTCAACTACAAGCTGCGCGACTGGGTTTTCTCCCGCCAGCGCTACTGGGGCGAGCCTATTCCCATAATCCACTGCCCGAAGTGCGGCTGGGTGCCCATGGACGAGAAGGACCTGCCGCTCCTGCTGCCCGACGTCGAGAGCTATGAGCCGACCGACAACGGCGAGAGCCCGCTTGCGCACATGCGCGACTGGGTCGAGTGCACTTGCCCGAAGTGCGGCGGCCCGGCCGAGCACGAGACGGACACCATGCCCAACTGGGCCGGCTCCTGCTGGTATTTCCTGCGCTACATGGATCCGCACAACGACAAGGCCCTCGCGAGTCAGGAGGCCCTCGACTACTGGAGCCCCGTCGACTGGTACAACGGCGGCATGGAGCACACGACGCTCCACCTGCTCTACAGCCGCTTCTGGCACAAGTTCCTCTACGACATCGGCGTCGTGCCGACCAAGGAGCCCTATGCCAAGCGCACGAGCCACGGCATGAT
>DVKN01000140.1 GCA_018716005.1 Candidatus Scatomorpha stercoravium | reverse complement strand
ATCGCGGCGCGCAGCTTCACGACGGCGCGGACGTATTCCGCCTCCGCCGCCGAGGCGGAGGGGAGGGAGAACCACTCGGCTATTTTCCCGAAGCCTATGCTGCGCCCGTTCCCGGCGAGGCCGCAGTGTAGATATACGACCTGCCTCTCGACGCGGCCCAGCTCGGACTCCATGAGCTCGAGGGCGTATCTGAAGGCGTATTTGAGGTGCGTCGCACGCACGGGGTCGAGGCTGACGAACATGTCCGCGCCCCCCTCAGTACCGTTCGGGGAGGCCGTCCCGGTCGAGCTCCCAGCGCTTCAGGCCGTGTTCGGCGAGGATGGCCTCCGTCTCCAGCGCGGCCGCGGCGGCGCAGCGGACCAGTATGGCCGTGACGCGCCCCACGTAGGCCCCGACGTGCTCATAGCCCATCAGCGCGCAGCGGTGCACGCCGTAGAGCCAGGCGAGCATCCCCGCCTCGAAGCAGTCGTCGTATTCGAGCGCCCCGGGGCGTATGCCGAGGCGGGCGATGCATCGCCTTATGCCCGGCTCGAAGTCCTCATAGGGCCAGCGCGCGGCGCATTCCGCGACGGCCTCCGGGCATTGCGCGGCGATTTTTTCGACGGCGTCCGGCACATAGCGCTCGAGCGCGTCCCGGCAGATGCGCAGCCGGTTTTTGAGGTAGTACTCATGCTTCTTCGCGAGGAGCTCTTCGCGGTGCGCGGCGTAATACTCGCGCTTCTTCGCGAGGCGCTCGGGCCGGGTAAGGGCATAGCGCTCGCGGCCGGAGGCGTTGCGGCTCTCGCGGTGCTTCTCATAATAGCGCCGGTTGTACTCGCGGAACCGTTCCCTGTGCGCGGCGCGGTAGGCGCGCTGCTTTTCGCGGGTGCGCTCCATGTCGCGGTGCCGGTAGCGGCGTATGCGCTCGGCGTGGACTGCCTTGTCCATGGCGCGGTAGCGCTCCCGCTGCTTCGCGCAGATTTCCTCCCTGTGCGCGGCGTAGTACTCGCGCCTCCTCGCCCGGCGGCGTTCGAGCTGTTCGTTGGTCATATAATTACCCCATTTCGTATGCTTTGTCTGCCTGAGCCGCGCATCCAGCATACAATATGGGGCCGTGGGGCGGAAGGGCTATTTTATCCTCAGCGTCCGGAGACGGGCCTTCGTCTCCTCGCTGACGCGGGAGGACTCCAGCGCCTTTTGTATGGTCTTGTTGTGCACCCAGACGCTCAGGCGGCGTTCCTCGAGCAGGGGGATGACGGCCTCGGGCCGCTTCGCAATCGCCGTCGCGAAGTACCAGGCCGCGCCCATGTCGACGTAGTAATCGCCCCGGCAGGCCGCGGCCGCCCAGCCGGGCATTTCGGGCTCGAAGCCCTCGTCGAGATAGAACTTCATCAGCACGCCGATGCCGAAGCGCGCCGTGTAGGTCTCGCCGCTCGAAATCCAGCGCCGGGCCTCGTCCGCGAGTCCCTCGGGGCGGCGCCTGAAGCTGCGCGGGCTGAGCATATCGCAGGTCGCCCAGTTGTCGACGTACGGGAGGAAGCGCCGGAGCTCGCGGAGCGCGCGGGGGTAGTCGCGTATCGCGTTGATGTAGAGCGCGTGGAGGTTGTCCTCGTCGTAGTACCTGTGCGGGAGAGCGGCCATGAAGTCAAGGGCCTCCGCCGAGCCCGCCGTCTCCTTCGCGAGGGCGCGCAGCGCGGGAGCGCGCACGCCGAGTATTTTCCCCGGGTCCAAGGTCGGGATGAGCTTCGCCTGGAAGGCGCGGTAATCCCCGTCGGCGAGCGCGGCGAGGCGCGCGGTGAGGCTGCCCTCAGCCATTTTTCCGGCTCCGCGAGCGGCGGCGGGCGCGCCGGGCGGCGCGTATCTGCTTCATGCCCTGGCGGGTTATGACTATGCCGGGCTCGCGCCGCTCCGAGGTGTTCCAGTTCTCGAGCGCGAAGAAGATGACGGCCTCGCCCACCAGAGCGAAGAGCGCCCACAGCGCCCAGTTCGGGTCGATGAAGCGCAGGAAGAGGAAGTCCGTCACGCAGTACCAGTAGCCGAGGGTCGTGAGAACGGTCACAATATAGTTCAGAAGGCCCAGCGCGCCGAGGCGCTCGGGGAACTTGTTCATCGTGTAGCGGTTGTAGAGGATGGGTATGTCTATGCGCACGAGGCTGTTCCAGCCGATGTACTCGGGTATGAGCAGCCGCGCGAGGCGCTCGTTCTTAATTGTGACGTAGGCCCTGACCTTGTCCGCGCTCGTCCACCAGGCGTTGTGCCGGCAGAGCGAGAAGCCGCAGAGCCAGGGCGGCACCAGCGCGAAGACTATCCAGATGAGCGCGCCGCCGACGAGCATTCCGACGCCGCGCAGGAAGAGAATGAGAGCTGCCATTTATCTTACCTCCATGGGCTGCGAGTCACTTTGTGAGCGCGAAGGAGCGCGCCTCGTCCAGCCAGGCCATGAGCTCGCCGTCGGCCTCCTCCGGCGAGGAGACGACGCAGTGATGCGTCCAGCGCCCGGGATAGGGCTCGCTCGCGGCGAATATGCGCGGATGGCGCAGCTCGCGGCCGAGGCCGAAGGAGACGATGATGAATACCTCCGGGCAGCGCCGCCCCATGCGCCGCGTGGAGACGAAGGCGAAGCCGTACCTGGCCTTGAACGTGAGCTGCGTCTTCGCCGCGCGCAGCTCGGTATCCGGCCAGCGGGAGAAGATTTCCTCCCGCAGCGCCGCGTATATGGGCAGGGCCGCCTCATGGCCCATGAAAAACTGCAATTCCGCGTCCGTCATGCGCTCACCGCCTTTACCTGATATTTTGCCGCAAATCGCGCGGCTTGTCAATATCCGCGCCGCCTCCTGAGCCATAGGAGGCGCAGCAGATAGAGGCAGAGCATCAGCGCCCAGGAGAAGGCCTCGGCGTAGGCGATGGTCATGTTCCCGAAGACCCCGCGCAGCGCGTAGGAGAGCGCTATGCGCACGGCGAGCGCCGTAATGCCGACCGCGCTGGAGCAGACCATGTCCCCGCGCCCCTCGAGATGCCCGCGCACGGCGGTCGAGAGGCCAATCACGACGTAGAAGGGCGCGATGCACGCGAAGAAGCGCCGCCCTATCGCGACTACCGCGCCGCCCGCGCCGAACATGGCGATGAGCGCGCCGCCGGTGGGGATTATTATGAGCGTCAGCGTGAGCGAGACGGCGGCCATCATGGCGAGGCCCACGCGCAGTATGCGCTTCGCGCGCCCGCCGTCCCGCGCGCCGAGGCTCTGGGCCGTCAGCGTCGCGACGGCGCTGCCGAGGTTCACTATGGGCAGGAGGATTATCGTGTCCACGCGGTAGGCGGTCGTGATGGCGGTGACGGTGTCGTCGCCGAAGCTGTTCATGTAGCTCTGCAAAAAGAGGCTGCCCACGGCCGTTATCGAGGACTGTATCATCGGCGGCAGGCCGAAGCGCACGCCCTCGCGCACCATGCCCCCGCCCATCATGCCGCGCAGCCTGAGCTTATAGCGCAGCGGCGGGTGCTTTTTCACGGCGTAGGCGACGATGAAGACGGTCATCGCGGCCTGGGAGAACACCGTCGCTATGGCCGCGCCGCGCACGCCGAGGGGTATGACCGCGACTAGCAGTATGTCGAGCGCCACGTTCACCGCCGAGCTCACGGCCACGGCCAGGAAGGGCGCGCGCGAATCCCCCAGAGCCCTGAGCGCCGCGGAGTACACGTTGTATACGCCGAGGAAGGGGAGGCCCAGGAATATGACGGAGAGGTAGGCCGTGGAGAGCGGGAGCATATCCGGCGTCGTATCCAGCAGCTCGAGGAGCTCCCCGGCGAGGAAGACCCCCGGCAGGGCTATGGCGGCGAAGACCGCGAGCAGTATGGCCGCGAAGGCGCGCAGCATCCCCGCGAGCCGGGAATCCTCCCCCGCGCCGTGCAGCTGGGCCATGAGCACGTTGAGCCCGAGCGTGAAGCCGGTCATGGCGGTTATGAAGAGGTTCACCGCCGCCGTCGTGGCCCCAATGGCGCCCATGGCGAGCTCGCCCTCCACGTGCCCGACGATGAAGGCGTCGGCCCAGTTGTAGAGCTGCTGCAATACCCCGCTCAGTATGAGCGGCAGCGAGAAGGAGAAGAGCTCGCGCGCTATTGACTTTCCGGCCCTCTGTTCCATGTCCGCCTCCAAAGAAAAACCGTATGCAAGTAGCCTTGCATACGGCAGGTGCTCACCCGGCGTATTTACGCGCGGATATTGTAGCATATCCCCGGCGGGATTGCAACGCCCTCAGCCGGGGAAATCCCAGCTGAGTGAGCTGTGGTCCTCCGCGTCCGCCCGGATGCTCTCGAGGTACATGGGCGTGAAGAAGCTCCGCGAGCTCCACTCGTCTATTATTCCCTCGTCCCAGGCTATCTCGTCCGGCCGCCCGGCGAAATATTTGGCGTTGGCCGAGGCGTAGAACTCCGCGAGCGCGGCGGCGTTATCATAGTCCCCCAGCTCCGCGAGGGCCTGGCTTACCGCGGTGTCATGGAAGAAGCCGGCGCTCCACTCCGCGAAGTCCCCGCCCGCGTCCACGCTCTTCACGCGGTAGGCGCAGCCGGAGCCCGTTACGGTGATGAGGCCGTACTGGTTCGGGCTCACTGCGAGCGAGGACGTGACGAGCTCCGGGACGCGCTCCGAGCGCGTGTGCTGGAGGTGTATGTGCCCGCTGAGGTTCGCAATCACGCCGTATTCCGCGTACAGCGCCTCGAGCTGGGCGGAGTTCGCTATCGTGTAGCCGCTCAGGAAGAGCGGGTTGTGCATATAGAGGTTCTGATGGCTCGCCGCTATCACCCGGTCGCCCGCCGCCCGCGCGGCGGCGAGCTCGGACTCTATCCACTCGAGGCTCCCCTCGGACACCCACTCCGCGCTCTGCGAGGCGTTCACGTCCACGCAGAGCAGCCTGAGCCCCGGGGCAATCCGCGCCGTATAGCTCAGCGAGCGGCCGTCTCGGCTTATCGCCTCGGAATAGCCGAAATCCGAGTATATCTCCGCGAATTCCTCCGCCGTGACGCTGTCCACGAGCTCGTAGCCGCCGCCCTCGAAGCGCGCCGCGGCCGGGTTTTCGAGGTCGTGGTTGCCGGGGATGACGTAGACGGGCACGCCCGCGGCCTCTATGCCGCCGAGTTTTTCCGCGAGGCGCTCGTGGCTGAGCCTCTCGCCGTTGAAAGTAAGGTCGCCGGTTATAATCAGCGCGTCCGGCCCCTCGCGCGCCATTTCGCTGGCGAAGGCGCGCATGAGCTCCGTTATGCGCGGCATGGCCTTGCCGTCCGCGTCCGTGACGACCCTCATGTAGCACTCGCCGAAGTCCGTGAGCTCGTCCGCGAGATAGTGCGGGTCCGTCGCGACGGCGAGGCGTATTTCCTCCGGGGCCTCCCGCGCCTCGAGGCGCGGCGCGAGCGCGAAGGCGCCCAAAAGCAGCGCCGCCGCGAGCGCGAGGAAGATTATGCGCTCCTTCATGTCCCCACCTCCGTCATAATTTTAACATCCCGCCGCGCGCTTGTAAAGGGAGAGAGCCGCCACGGCGGGCGGCTCTCCGGGTATAGGGCCCTGAGCGGGCTTTAGTCGGAGCACTCCCTCTCGCGCTCCTCCCACTGGGGATAGGGGGCGCTGAGGTCGGCGAGGAGGTTCCCGCCCTTGCTCTTGATGTAGGCCACGCGGATGAAGAAGTACACGGCCGTGATTACGATGGCGGCGACGACGACCACCCAGCTCATGAGGTCCATCTCGATGAACATGGCTATGGCGAGGTAGACGGAGACCACCAGCGCGAAGATGCTCAGCACGTAGACCAGGGGCACGTTGAGCTTCAGCCCCGCGTGACGGCAGGCGTTGGGGTAGCGCTTGCGCAGGAAGAAGGGCACCATGCAGGTCGGCACGGAGCAGGCGGTGTTGACGAAGGAGAAGATGGTCATCAGCTGGCCGAAGCCGTTGCCGAGGGCGACGAGGAAGACGGAGAAGCCGATGACGAAGACGAGTATCACCGGGGAGACGCCGTACTTGTTGCGCTTCGCGACGAAGGCGGGGAAGACGTCGTTGTCCGCGGAGACCTGGATGAGGGCGCAGGAGAGCATGATGACGGGGACGATGCTGGTCATGATGCCGCAGATGGGGCCGCCCACGATGAAGAAGGTGAGCAGGCCGCCGCCCAGGAACTGCCCGCCCACGTCGGCGAGGTTCGCGACGGTGCCGCCGTCCATGCAGCCGATGGTGACTATGGCCATGAGCATGTAGATTATGCAGACGAAGGTCGGCGCGAGGATGAGCGTGAGGGGGATGTCGCGGCTGGGGTTCTTTGTGTCGTCCGCTATCTGGCTGACACTGCCCGCGCCGGAGAGCGTGCTGGTCAGGAGGCCGACGGTGGCGGAGAAGCTCGTGAGCGTGAGCCCGCCGCCGAGCGTCTCGCCGAGGCTCAGCTTCGAGAAGTCTATGTTCGGCACGCCGACGAAGACGTAGACGCCGATTGCGAGCATCATCACGACGACTATGACGTTGTTGAGCGAGGCGAAGGCGTGGTTGCCGAAGTACGCGACCGCGCCGAATATGACGAGCAGCGCGACGCCGATGAGTATCTCATTGCCCGCGGCGGCGGGGAAGAGGACGACGAAGTACTCCGCGAACATGACGGCGAAGGTGCCGATGAGCGCGGGCTGCAATATGCCCTGGAGCGTCATCCACAGCCCGAAGAAGGGGTGCATGAGCTTCGTCGAGTAGAGGAAGAAGCTGCCCGAGGTCGGGATGACGGACGAGGCGTAGACGTTGGGGAACATATTGGCGATGATGTATATGGCCGCGACGATGAGCGCGGGGAGCACCATGGGGCCGATGGCGTTGATGCCCTCGGGCAGGGTGCCGAAGATGCCCGCGCCGATTATGGCGCCGATGCCGTTCGCGATACAGCCGAAGAGGCCTATCTTCTTTACTTTTTCTGCTTTGCTCATTGGGGGTATGACCTCCTTTTCCTCTCTTCTCTCTTACTTTTCGGGGTCGGGCTTGACGGGTATGAACTTGGCGCGGTTCATCACCGGGTGCTGGAGCCTGAGCGCGCCGGGGCGCGGACAGACCATGACGCAGGCGCCGCAGTAATAGCACTCGCCGGGGTACATCACGATGGGGTGCGCGCCCTTCTCGGCGCTCGGCAGCAGTATGTCGCACTGGCAGACGTTCGCGCAGGCGTTGCAGCCTATGCACTTCGTCTCGTCGAAGATGAGCGGCGTCGCGCTGCACGGCACGGGCCGCACGGAGAGCTCGTTCATGTTCCTCATCACTTCTTACCTCCCTCGATGTAGTCCCGGTTGCGCTTTTCGTACTCGGCCTTGAGGTCGCCGAAGTAGTCGTGCTCCACCACGCCGCGCATGGGCTTGCCGTCCTCCTGACGGATGGTGATGAAGTGCCTGTCGCGCTCGGGGTCCAGCTCGGGGAAATCGCTGCGCTCGAAGCAGAGCGGCTTGGAGCTCGACTCGCGCATGAGGCAGGCGTGGAGCACCATCTCGGAGACGTCGAGGATGTCCAGCACCTCGTGGGTGCGCATGAGGTCGTGGGGGTTGAAGCAGTAGAGCTGCGGGACTATCTCCTCGCGGTAGGTCTTCAGGAGGTCGAGGCCCTCGAGCATCAGGTCGCGGCACTTCACGCCGCCGCAGTAGTTCTGCATGGCCTTGGCTATGGCCTGGTTGAGCTCCTTCCAGGTGACGCCCTCGGAGCGGTACATGGGCGCGTAGAGCCTCTCGCGCTCGGCGTCGACGTCGCGCATGTCTATGTCCTGGAGCTCGACGGAGGCGGCGTAGTCCGCGGCCTTGCGCCCGGCGTAGTGGCCGGTGGCGCAGGCGTGCCCGGCGCAGTCGCTCGCGAAGAGCTGGTCGCCCGCGGCGTAGATGCCGTCGATGTTGGTCTTGAGGTCCCAGTCGTGCATAATCCCGCCGGGAGCGCCGAAGAACTGCCTCTCCTGCGGCAGGAAGCTCGCGCTCTGCCAGCCGGAGCCGTAGCTCTGCAGGGCGTGCTTCGTGGGGTCAAAACCGCGCTCGGTGTAGTTCTTGAGTATGGGCACGTTCGTCTTGGCCTCCTGGCCGACCATCATGCCCCAGATGACCTTGCGCTCCATCTCGGGCATACGGCTGAGGTCGGCGTAGAAGGGCAGCTGGTAGCCGCGCTTCATGAGCTCGTCGAAGGGCATCGTCTCGGGCCCGCGGTACTCGTACTTGGGCTCGTCTATGACGCCGCCCTTGAGGAAGAACTTCTGGCCCTTGACGGGGTAATAGCGCTCGCGGACGGTCTTGAGGACGTTGCCGTCGCGGTCGAGATAGGGTATCTCCACGCCGCGCGCGTCGACCATCGTGGCGGCGTACCAGGTGTTGTGGTTGTTGCCGGTGGCGTAGGGCGGGAAGGAACGGCCCGCGGCGGAGAACTCCGCCTTTACGCTCTTCTCCATCATCGTGAACTCCACGCCCGCGCGCCAGCCCATGGCGTGGCCGGAGCCTATGCTCTGCATGGGCCTGAACTCGCACAGGCCCGTGAGGTCGGAGTCAAAGAGCCAGACGCGCGCCGGGCGGGACATGCACAGCACCGTGCTCTTGGCCTTGAAGACGACGAGGCGGCCCGTATGCACGTTCATGCCGACGGCGCCGACGCCGCGCTTCTTGCCGTTCACGGTCTTCGTGAGCAGGGCCGTGGCCTCCGTGCGGTCGTATATCCTGACGCCGAGGCGCTGCAGCTCCTTATAGAGGGCGGGCTTGAAGGTCGTACCCCAGACGCGGAGGGTGAAGCGGTTCTCGTAGTCGTAGGCGAACATGAGCTTCGTCTCCTCGTCGCGGAAGTCCGCGCCGGCGAACTCGTCGTCGGTGTCGCGTATCTTGCCGCCGAAGCTCTCGAGGTCCACGAGGCGGTCCCAGCCCTCGCGGCACTCTATATAGTGGGAAATGCCGTTGGAGTAGTGGTCCTGCTCGTCGACATAGGCGTAGGCTATCTCCTCGGGAGTGACCTTGGAGCAGGGGTTGGTGCAGGCGCTCTCCCAGTGGTCGAAGCCCGTGCCGCCCGCGCCGGAGCGCAGCGTCGCGCCCTTTTCGACTATGACGACGCTCCTGCCGCGCCTCGCGGCGGCGATGGCCGCGAAGCAGCCCGAGAGGCCGCCGCCAAGCACCAGCACCTCGCTCTCGACGGTCTCGGTCTGGCCGAACTCGTTCGGGAAGGGCCAGCTGCAGCTGTCAGAAGGCATATGTTATTTCTCCTTTCCGGCCGCGCTTTTTGACAGTGCGGCTTTAAAACAGCAAATTATTGCGATGGCCTGATTATACTACCGCCCCGGGGTATTCGCAAGCCCCTTTTTGCGCAAAAAATACCGCCCATACCTGAGTACGGGCGGTTTGTGACATAAAATAGGCGTTATTCTATGCCGAAAAGGGCGAGGAAGCGCTGCCAGAGCGTGGGTTCCTCCGCCTGCGGGGCGGGTTCCGGCTCGGCCTCCGGGGCCTCTATCGCGGCGCAGCTTATGACGAACTGCACGGACTTCACGAGGCCGTTGGCCTCGCTCGTGAAGCTCTCGGGCGCGGCCATGCTCCCGCCTATGCCCTCGAGCAGCTCGTCGACCCGGGCCTGGATGTCGACGCCGCCGGCCTCGCTGTGGAGGCGGCCCGCGCCCGCGGCCATGCTCTCGGCCCCGTCGCAGAGCTCGGCGACGCCCGCGTAGAGCTCCGCCGTACCGGCGCTGAGGCTGTCGGAGCCTGAGAGCAGCTCCTGCGTGCCGCTCGCGAGCTGTCCCACGCCGCTCATGACGCTCCCGAAGCCGTCCACCAGCTGCGCGACGCCCGAGGTGTAGGCCGAGACGCCGTCCGTGAGCTGCCACGCCCCGGATACGAGCTGAGCTATGCCGCTCTTGAGCTCATCCACCATCGAGGCCAGGCCGCCCGTCTGCTCCTGAAGCCCGGCGGCGACAGCCTTGAAGTTCTCGCCGGAGGCCTGCAATTCGAGCAGCGCCGACTCCAGCGCGGCCGCGTCTTCCGAGAAACCGGCAATGCTGCTCTTTACCATGTTGAGCATCAGCTGCGCCTGCAATCCGCTGCCGCTGAGCGCCTTCATCGCGCTTTTTATCGGCTCTGCGGCGGCAGCGTACTGCTCGGACTCGGGGTCAAGCGTGGCAAGTACGGACTGAAGCCCGGCGGCCGCGGCGGAATTAGTGGCCTGCATATTGCTTACCATCGTTTCGCCCGCCGCGAGCAGGCCCTGGGCGTCGGCCATTTTCTGCTGCAAGCCGGCGGCGAGCGCGGCGACGTTGGCGGCCTGCGTGGTCATTCCGCCCGCGGCCTCGGTCAGGGAGCTTATAACCGACGCCATCATCGCCTGGACGTCCACCGCCGAGAGGCGCTCGTCTATTTCGGCGAGGCCGGCGTAGATTTGGTATGCGCCGCCCGCGAGCTCGGGGGACTTGGCGTAGAGCTCGTTGAGCCCGTCGCGCATGGCGGCGAGGCCGTCCCGCAGCTCGCCGACGCCGCTGTCGAGCTCGGCTATGCCGCTCCGGAGGCTCTCCGCGCCGTTCTGCACGTCGGCCGTGCCGCCCAGGAGCTCGTTGGAGCCGCTGACGAGGGCCGCCGCGCCGTTATCGAGCTGCGCCGCCGCGCTGACGAGCTGGCCGACCTGGCCCTTTATGTCCTCCGTGTCCACGTCCACGCTGAGGTTCAGGTGTATGCCGTTTATGCTCACCGCGGGCATCGAGAAGTCCTCGACCTCGGCGCTTATGACCGTGTCTATGCCCTCGCCGGGCAGGAGCGTGAAGGTGAGCTGCTTATCCGCGCCCACGTTCGCCACGGTGGCGCCCGGGGCGGAGACGCCCGAGCAGCACTCGCCGGGCATGGTGAAGCTCGCCTGGAGGGCGTAGTCCTCGTAGAAGGAGCCCGCGCAGCGCCCGTTCTTTTCGACGGTGAAGCGTATCTCGAGCGAGCCGGATTTCCCGCCGAGCTCCTCCGGGGAGACGGCCTTCCCGTCGAGCTCATACGTGAGCGAGATGTCCCAGGGGAGGCAGGGGTCCTTGAGCGCGCCCTGATAATAGACCCTGGAGGCGTCGGAGCTCAGGCGCACCTCATCGCCGTCGAGCGTTATCTCGTCCGAGGTGTTCAGCACCCGCACCTCGGAGTAGTCCCCGCGGTCGCTTATGTCGCCGCCGGGGAAGCTGTTGACGGCGTAGGCGCTCTCGACCTCTCCCGAGGCGTCGAGGTTGAAGTATATGACCTCCTCCTTCTCGGAGGGCTCCGCCTCCGGGGCTTCGGAGGGCGCGGGCGTCTCGGCCGTCGCGAGGGCGGGGACGAAGGCGCTCAGGGCGAAGAGCAGGGCGAAGATGGCCGAGGCGAGGCGTTTACTCATGGATTTTTACCTCCTTGGATGCGGCGAGAAAGTCCGCGCCGCGCGTGGTGCGGCGGATTATGCCGTCGCACAGGTACATGAAGCCGGGCAGGACGAAGAGCACGATGGCGAGGCTCAGCGCGCCGCCTATGCCGAGGAAGAAGCCCAGCTGGGATATAATCTGGTGCTTGGAGACGAAGCCGAGGCCGAGGCCGACGACGATTATCGCGCTGCCCGAGGTGGAGACGGAGACCGTCACCGCGCTCACCGTGCGAAGCACGGCCTCGCGCTTCGGCAGCGAGCGGCGGAACTCGAGGTAGCGGTCGGCGAAGAGTATGGCGTAGTCCACCGTCGCGCCGAGCTGTATGGAGCTCACGATGAGATAGCTTATGTAGAACACCGTGCTGCCGCGGAAATAGGGTATGGCCATGTTTATCCAGATGGCCGTCTCTATGCTCAGCACCAGTATGACCGGGAGGCTGAGGCTCCGGAAGCTGAAGAGCAGCACGAGGAAGACGGCGGCGATGGCTATGACGTTGACTTTGATATTGTCGGCGGTGATGGTGTCCATGAGGTCGTAGGTGCTGACGCCGTCGCCCGCGAGATAATAGGCGCCGGGGTAGAGGGAGTCTAGTATGCCGCGCACCTCCTCGACCAGGGCGAAGGCCCGCTCGCCCTCGCTGTCCGCGGCGACGGTTATGACGAAGCGGCTGTAGTCCTCGCTCACGAGCAGGCTGAGCGTATTCTTGTCGAGGTATTCCATCGGTATCTCCGCGCCGACGCTGTCCACGTAGCTCAGGACGCTCTCGACCTCGGGTATGGCGTGCAGGGCCTCGCTGAGGGCCTCCTCGCGGGCCGTGTCCCCGCGCTCGACCATGGCGACGTAGGTGTCGCTCTTGCCGAAGACGGCCTCGACGGCGGCTGTGTCCTCGCCGTAGCGCGTGCCCTCGGCGTAGATGTGCGCGCTGCCGTAGTAGAAGTCGTTCTTCGTGGAGGCGAGGCAGGCCGGGACCATGATGAGGGCGAACACGACCAGCATGGGCAGCATCACGCGGCTGACGAAGCGCGCGAATTTGCTGAAGCTTGGCAGGAAGGCGCGGTGGCGCGTCCTCTCCATGAGCCTGTAGGTCGTGAGTATGAGCGCGGGCTCGAAGATGAAGACGGTTATCATGCTTATCACTATGCCCTTCGCGAGCGCCGTGCCGAGGTCGCTGCCGAGGCCGAAGCGCATGAATACGAGCGCGAGGAAGCCTATCACCGTCGTGAGGCCGCTGGACATGATGCTCGTCGTGGACTTGCAGAGGGCGTCCGTCATCGCCTCGCGCGGCGAGGGCTCCTCCTCGAGGCATTCGGCGAAGCGGTGGATGAGGAAGACGGAGTAGTCGAGCGTGCAGGCCAATTGCAGCACGCTGCCGGCCGCGTTCGTGACGAAGCTTATCTCGCCGAAGACGAGGTTGCTGCCCGCGTTGAGCACCGTCGCGACGCCGAGGCCCGCGAGGACTATGACGGGCTCGGCCCAGTTCGAGGTGGTGAGCGTCAGGATGAACCAGACGAAGAGCACGGCTATCACGGTTATGAGCCGAACCTCGGCCACGGTGCCGGTCGTCGCGTCCGCCGTGGAGACGGCGTCGCCCGTGAGCGCGCCCGTCTCGCCCGCTATCTCGCGCACGGCGGCCACGGCGTCTATCCTGTGCTCGTCGGAGATGGTGAGCGTGTAGAGCGCGGCGCCGTCCTTATAATACGTCTCCACCGTGCGCTTATCCTGCGTCTCGAGCGGGGCGAGCACGTCCGCGGCGTCGTCCAGCCAGGTCACGGCCTCCACGCCGGGCACCGCGGCGAGGCGCTCCTTTATCTCCAGCGCCTCCGGGAGCGAGACGTCCCGCACCATGCAGCGCGCGTTCGGTATGCCGCCGGCGAACTCAGCCGAGAGCACGCCGAGCGCCTCGGTCGAGGGTGTGTCGGGCGGGAGATAGTCCGTGACGTTGTAGTTCACCGCCACGCCCGTCTGGCACACGGCCGCCGCAATGACCAGCAGCGCGAAGAGCGCGAGCAGCTTCTTCGGATTGCGCACGACGAGGGAGTAGAATTTTCGCATAAGCATCGGTCCTTTCACCTGGAACGAAAGCCGGTTAGCTTTATTTAATGATAGCACTGCGGGGCCGGCTTAAAAATGGACAAATTCGGACGTTTGTCCCATTATGACCATTGCGGCCACAGCTGTCCGGTAGTATACTTTGCTCATATAAATAATTAGTGGGAGGAATACCAATGAAATACGAGGCCGCGTCCCTGCGCACAAAGCGGGCGCTCGCCGAATCGCTCAAGAAGCTCATGCGCCGCAAAGCCCTCTCAAAGATAACGGTTACGGAGATAGTCGCCGACTGCGGCGTGAACCGCAAGACGTTTTACTACCATTTCGAGGACATATACGACCTGCTGAGGTGGATATTCGAGGAAGAGGCCGTGAAGATAATTCACGGCTATTACGACGTCGACGAGCCGGAGGAGGCCATAGGCTTCACGCTCGACTACGTGAGCGAGAACCTCGCCATGCTCAAGAACGCCTACGACGCCTTCGGCAGCGTGGAGCTGGAGAACTTCTTCCTCTCGAGCCTGAACGGCCTCACGCGCCAGGTCGTGGAGAAGGGCGAGCGCCGCGTGGGCAAGCGCCTGCCCGAGTCGCTCAAGGACTACCTCTGCGAATTCCTGACAGAGGCCACGAGCGGGATGCTGCTCAGCTACATAAGCGGCACCTTCCCCTTCGACAGGCAGAAGACGATTGCCTTCGTGAGCCTCATCGTGCGCACGGCGATAAAGGGCCTGCTCGACGAGCAGGGCATACCGGAGGATTCTGCCGCCATTTTACCCGAGCAGAATTAAAGCGGAGTTAAAACCCTTGACAAGCGGGCCGAGAGGCGCGATAATCGCCTTATGAAAGAGCTGATTGTAGGGAAAAACGACGCGAACCAGCGTCTCGACAGGTTTGTGGGCAAATCCGTGCCGCTGCTGCCGGAGAGCCTGCTTCAGAAGTACATACGCATAAAGCGCATAAAGCTCAACGGGAAGGGCGCGAAGCGCGACGCGCGCCTCGCCGAGGGCGACGTGCTGAGCCTCTATATCAACGACGAGTTCTTCGAGCCGCCGCGCGAGGACAACTCCTATCTCAAGGTCGGCGCGCCCAAGCTGGACATAGTCTACGAGGACGAGAACCTCATCCTCTGCGACAAAAAGCCCGGCGTCCTCTGCCACAGCGCGGGGAAGTGGGACTACAACACGCTCATAGCCCACATCCAGGCCTACCTCTACCAGAAGGGCGAGTGGTCGCCGCGCGAGGAGAACGCCTTCGCCCCGGCGCTGTGCAACCGCATAGACCGGAACACCGGCGGCATAGTCATAGCCGCCAAGAGGGCGGAGGCCCTGCGCGTCATGAACGAGAAGATAGCCGCGCGCGAGGTCGAGAAATACTACCTCTGCGTCGTCTCGGGCCGGCCGAAGCCCGCCGAAGGGAAGCTCGAGGGCTTTATCTTCAAGGACGCCGCGAAGAACCGCGTCTACGTCCGCCAAAAGCCCGAGCCCGGCGCGCGCACGGCAGTGACGTATTACCGGACGATAGCCTCCGCGCGCGGCCTCTCACTCGTCGAGTGCCGCCTCGGCACGGGGCGGACGCACCAGATAAGGGCGCAGATGGCCGCCGCCGGGACGCCGCTCCTCGGCGACGGGAAATACGGCGACGGCAGGCGCAACCGCGCCCTCGGCGAGGAGGGCCAGCTGCTCTATTCCTACCGCGTGGATTTCGACTTTAAGACCGACGCGGGAGAGTTAAATTATCTCAAAGGAGCCAGCTTTAAGGCCGCCGAAATCGGCTTTGCCGACAAATATTTTCCCGGGGTAATTTTTTGATTGACAAAGGCGCGAATACAATGTAATATTCAGTTGTAATCTGTCAGAGAGCCCCCTCTCAGGCGGCAGGGTTATTATGTGTTAGGAGCCGTAATCATCCGTGCCATCTGAGAGGGGGCTCTCTCTTACAGTGTCAGTATTTTGGGGGAGCCCCTCTTCTGCGGGGCGAGCGCTCAGGCGCGCCCAATCTGACAATCAAGAAACTTAGGCGGCCGTTCCGGGGGCGCTCAGCCGCCGCGCCCCGCCCCCGGAGCGGACGCCCAACAAAAGAGGGGGAGGATAATGTCCAAAGAACTCATACGGCTTGTAAACTGCCGGATGGACTTTGACGGCGAGACCGTCCTTGACTCGATCAACATCTATTTTAACGACAGCGAATTCCTCACACTGCTCGGCCCTTCGGGCTGCGGCAAGACGACCACCCTGCGCATTATCGGCGGCTTTTTGCAGCCGACGAGCGGCGACGTGTTCTTCGACGGTGTGAGGATTAACGATGTCCCGCCCCATAAGCGCCAGATTAACACGGTGTTCCAGAAGTACGCGCTCTTCCCGCATCTGAACGTCTTCGAGAACATCGCCTTCGGCCTGCGCATCGCGAAGGTGCCCGAGGCCGAAATCCGCGACCGCGTCGGCGAGATGATAGAGATTGTCTCGCTCAAGGGCTTCGAGAAGCGCAAGCCGGACCAGCTCTCAGGCGGCCAGCAGCAGCGCGTGGCTATCGCCCGCGCGCTCGTGAACCGTCCGAAGGTGCTGCTGCTCGACGAGCCGCTGGGCGCGCTCGACCTCAGGCTGCGCAAGGATATGCAGAATGAGCTCAAGCGCATTCAGCAGCAGCTGGGCATCACGTTTATATACGTTACGCACGACCAGGAGGAGGCGCTCGCCATGAGCGACACCGTGGTCGTCATGGACCGCGGGCGCATCCAGCAGATAGGCACGCCCGAGGGGATATACAACGAGCCGAAGAACGCCTTCGTCGCGGACTTCATAGGCGAGAGCAACATCCTCGACGGCATAATGCGCGCGGACTACGTGGTCGAGTTCTTCGGCCGCAAGTTCCGCTGCCTCGACAAGGGCTTCGCGCCGAACGAGCCCGTCGACGTCGTCATACGCCCCGAGGACGTGGACATAGTCCCCGCCGACAGCGGCCACCTCTGCGGCACGGTGACGAGCGTCACCTTCAAGGGCGTCCACTACGACACGATTGTCGATTTCAAGGGCTTCAAGTGGCTCATTCAGACCACCGACCTGCACCAGCCCGGCGAATATATCGGCATAAGGCTGACGCCGGACGATATACATGTCATGCACAAGAGCGAATACTCCGGCATGTTCGGCGACTACAGCTCCTACAGCGCCGAGTACGACGAGATAAACGACCCCGACGCGGTGATAGGAGGGGAGGAAAATCCCGAGGAGGCGCTCAACAATGAAGAGTAAGTTCCTCGCCGGGCCCTACATCGCCTGGATGGCAATTTTCACGGTCGTGCCCCTCGGCATGGTGGCCTACTTCGCCTTCACCACTCCGGCCGGGGATTTCACCTTCTCCAACTTCGCCAACGCCTCCGAGTACCTGCCTATCTTCCTGCGCTCGATATGGTACGCGCTGGCAGCCTGCGTGATATGCCTCGTGGTCGGCTACCCCGTGGCATACGTAATAGCCAAGTCCACGGTGAACGTGCAGCGTGTGCTCTACCTGCTCGTGACCCTGCCGATGTGCATGAGCTTTCTGCTCCGCACCCTCGCGCTGGTGAGCCTCGTGCGCGACACAGGCATAATAAACAGCTTCCTCGGCATCTTCGGCATTGGCCCGCTGCCGCTCATAAGGAACTCCGGCAGCGTCATAATGGGCATGGTGTATAACTACCTGCCCTACATGATAATGCCGCTCTACACCGTGATAGTGAAGCTCGACCCGCGGCTCATCGAGGCCGCCCAGGACCTCGGCTGCGACACCGTGCAGACCTTCCGCCGCGTCGTCCTGCCGCTCTCCGTGCCGGGCATAGTCTCCGGCATCACGATGGTCTTTGTCCCCGCGGTCAGCACCTTCTACATCTCGCAGAAGCTCGGCGCGACGGAGAACATCATGGTCGGCGACATCATTGAGACGCAGTTCAAGGGATCGCTCAACCGCAACCTCGGCGCGGCCATGAGCCTCATACTCATGCTGCTCGTGTTCGTCTCGATAGGCCTCATGAACCGCTTCTCCGGCGACGACGAGGAGGTGGCCACGATATGAGACGTGCCGGCAAGATATGGACGGCCATTGTGCTGCTCTTCCTCTACGCGCCGATGATAGTCCTCTTCGTCGGCTCCTTCAACGACGGGCGCGATTTGAGCGAGTTCGAGGGCTTCACCTTTGACAACTACCTCGACTTCTTTGCGGACAGCGACTCGCTGCGCCTGCTCGCGAATTCCCTTATCCTCGCCGTAAGCAGCGCGCTTATCGCCACGCTGCTCGGCACGATGGCCACGCTCGGCATCCACGCCCTGCGCGGGAAAATGCGCCGCGCGGTCATGACGCTCACGAATATCCCGCTCGTGAACCCGGAGATTGTCACCGGTATCAGCCTCTCGCTGCTCTTCGTCTTCGTCGGGCGGAGTATGCTGGGCACGGAGAACATACTGGGCTTTGGAACGCTGCTCATAGCGCACGTTACCTTCTGCCTGCCCTATGTGATACTTTCCGTCATGCCCAAGCTGCGGCAGGCCGACCCCTCGCTCATGGACGCGGCGCAGGACCTCGGCTGCACCCCGGTGCAGGGCTTCTTCAAGGTCATGCTGCCCGAGCTCTGGCCCGGCATCATCGCCGGAGCGATAATGTCCTTCACCATGAGCCTCGACGACTTCGTCATAAGCTATTTCACCTACTCTTCCGACTTCTCGACCCTGCCCGTCGAGATATACGCCATAGTGCGCAAGCCCGTGCCGCCGATGTACTACGCCATGTTCACGCTGATGTTCTTCCTGATTCTTGTCGTGATGATTGGCATGAACATCGTCCAGGCGCGCGACGAAAAAAGGCAGGAACGAAAAAAGCTCAAGAGCGCATGAGCGCCTTGAATAAAACAAAAACATTCCAGGGGGACTGAAAAATGAAGAAAAAGGTTGTATCCATTGTACTTGTCCTCGCCCTCGCTGTGGGCATGCTCGCTTTCTCGGGCTGCGGCGGCGAGGCAAAAACCAAGCTCCACGTCTACAACTGGGGCGTCAACATCGCCGACGGCAGCGACGACTATATTGACGTCATCGCCGAGTTTGAAGTGACCTATCCCGAGATAGACGTCGTATACGACACCTATGAGAGCAACGAGGCCCTCTACACCCGTCTCGCCCAGGGCGGCGTCAGCTACGACGTCATCATCCCCTCGGACTACATGATAGCCCGCATGATCCGCGAGGACATGCTCAGCCCGCTCAACTTTGACAACATCCCCAACTACGAGCTGGTGGACGACACCTTCAAGAACCAGAGCTACGACCCCAACAATGAGTACTCCGTCCCCTACACCTGGGGCACAGTCGGCGTCATTTACAACACCAAGTATGTCGACGAGGCCGACATCGGCGGCTGGGATCTCCTCTGGAACGAGAAGTACGCCGGCAAGATAGTCATGATCAACAATTCCCGCGACGCCTTCGCCATTGCCGAGGCCATGCTGGGCTACAGCCTCAACACCGAGGATACCGCCGAGCTCGAGGCCGCCGCCAACCTCCTGCGCGAGCAGACGCCCATCCTCCAGAGCTATCAGATGGACGACATGTACAACCTCATGGAGAACGAGGAGGCCTGGATCGCCCCCTACTACGCCGGCGACGCCATGCTGATGATGGACTCCAACCCCGACCTCGCCTTCTACCTGCCCGAGGAGGAGACCTTCAACGTCTTCATCGACGCCATGTGCATCCCCGCGAACGCCGAGCACAAGGAGGAGGCCGAGCTCTTCATCAACTTCCTCACCAGCCCCGAGATTTCCGGCGGCAACATGGACTACATCGGCTACGGCACGCCCGTCAGCGAGGCCAAGAAGCACATGGACCCCGAGATGGCCAATAACCCCGTCGCCTATCCCGACAGCGAGACCCTCGCGCGCGGCGAGGCCTTCGTGGCCCTGAGCGACGAGGCCACCGCGCTCATGGATAACCTCTTCAACGAGGTAAAGGCCGGACTTAATTAGCTGGCCGAAATGCCTGCGGGCATTTCGTGCCAAGGTAGGGTCCCCCGCCCGGCCCAAAGGGCCGGGCGATGGAGACCGGCGCTTCGTTGCGCGCACTCAAGCCCACCAGTCTGCGGACTGGTGGGCTTTCGCACACTCCACTACGCGGGAGGTGTTTTCGGCGAGGCAAAGCCCCGCCGAAAAGCGCGGAATTCTGCCGAATTCCGCGCGATTTGGATAAGATGCTATTTGTTTCGCCGCTGAGGCGGCGAAATTCTGCGAAGCCGGCCTCGTCGCCGCGAAGCGGCGACATTGGCCGTGAGGGGGGACGGACGTGGGTGCGGGCCTCGCCGCCGCTTAGCGGCGGCATTGGCTGGCGGGGTGGGTGCGATTTGCCTCGCCGCCCGTTGGGCGGCATCGGCGGGGGGCTCGCCGCCGGAGGCGGCATCGGCGGGG
>DVKN01000139.1 GCA_018716005.1 Candidatus Scatomorpha stercoravium | reverse complement strand
TCGGGGCGGAGATACGGAAGTACGTCATGGAGTAATCGAGAGAACATATTTGGCTTAAACACAAGGGCGGGGATAGATCCCCGCCCTTGGGCCGTACATGACGTTATCGTTGTCCGTATAAAATCAGGATGCAGAAAAGGGGAGCCGTTTGGCTCCCCTTTAGCATGGTCCGAGTGACTGGATTTGAACCAGCGGCCTCTTGAACCCCATTCAAGCGCGCTACCATCTGCGCCACACCCGGATATGTGCTCTTTAGTGCCCGATTATCATAGCACAACGGGGCGGGAATTGCAAGTGTTTTTTGCTCTCCGGGGCAAATTTTTTCTTATCGCGGCCCGGGCAAAACAAAAAGCCGGCGTTATAGCTAACGCCGGCCTCTCCCGCCTCTGCCGTGGGGGCCCAGATAGAACCTGCACGTCTCCGGCAGGTGGGTCGCCTCTCCTGTGCTACCTCGCTTCCAACTTCCAACGCACCTCGTAGGGGGCCGGGAGGCCTGCAATCCACGCAGGAATACGGCGTCCCTTATGAAAAATGTGGGTTTATATGGGCCCAAACGAATCCACGCACAGGGCAGGATTATAATCTCTTTATTTTAATGTAGGGCGGAACTTACTCCTCCGCGCCTTCGTCATTATCCTCGTCGCCGAAGAGCTGCTCCATGAAGCGGTCGTACACCGCGACCAGCTCTTCTTCCTCGTCGACGGAGCAGAAGACCTCGCCGCCGTCCTCGTCGGGCTCTATGCGAAGGATGATATAGCCGTAATCGGGGTCGTCCTCCGACATATCCGCGGGGAGGAAGAGACCGTACTCGCCGCCCGAGTACTCGAGGGTGTCCAGCTGTTCGAGCTCGAACTCGTTGCCCTCGTCGTCTTCGATGGTGATGAAGCTGCTGCCGTATTCGTCCATGGCGAACCTCCGTCGTGTTCTCTCTGAGCATATTGTAACGCATGACGGCGGATAAATCAATGGCATTTTTCAGATTCTTAACACGGGGAGGCGGGGCTGTCGGCTTTTTCCGGCCTCAGGAGCCCAAATCCTCCAATAATGTCAGCACTTCGTCCCTGTCGGCGCAGGGGAGCCCGGCGTTCAGCAGCGCGCGGTCGGCCTCGCGGAGGCCGCGCACGGGGATGTCGGTCATGGTCAGCGGGCGGCGCTCGCCGGCGGCGAATACGGCGACGCAGCCGTCGAACTCGCGCAGGATGAATTCTGCGTCGGAGCTGTCCTCGGGCCAGACGAGGACGCTCTCCGGCTCCTCGGCCCCGGCGGGGCCCGTTATGGAGCCAATCGCGGCGGCGGCGCAGACTGCGGCGGCCAGGGCCATGGCGCCGGTGGCCGCAAGTTTTATCCTCAGCTTCATTATATGACCTCCTTCTCAGGCAATTATTCCACCCGCGCGCGGAAAAAATACTTCCGCCGCCGGAGAAGGGGCGAAAAATACGCCGGGAAAATTTTAAAGTTTGTCTATTTCTTTTTGCCGGGGTATGATATAATGCTAGGATAGTACGGTTCGGGTGAGCGCCCGGGCCGCTCATGTCACGGAGGTGTGCAATGCCCAGGGACAAGGACAAAATGAATTCCAAAGCGGGCAGGGCCGCGCGCGCCGCGGGCAGCGCAGCCGGAAGGGCCGTCTCGCTCGCGCTTAAGATAATATTTACGGCGATACTGGTCCTGCTGACCGCGGGGCTGCTGTTCGTCTGCATCTTCGCCTTCTACGTCAAGACCTCGCTCGTGGACGAGCTGGACATCTCGCTTGACGACTACTCGCTCAGCGAGTCGAGCACGGTCTACGACCGGGACGGGAACGTCCTTGCGACGCTCAAGGGCAGCGAGAACCGCATATGGGTCGACTATGAGGACATACCGGAGGACCTCGAGCACGCCCTCGTAGCCATTGAGGACAAGCGCTTCTACGACCACAAGGGCGTGGACTGGTACCGCACCGTCGGCGCGGTCTTCAATATGTTCCTCGGAATGCGCGACAACTTCGGCGGCTCCACGATAACGCAGCAGCTCATCAAGAACCTCACCGGCGAGAACGAGGTCACCGTCCAGCGAAAGCTGGTGGAGATTTTCCGAGCGCTGGAGTTCGAGAAGAAGTACGACAAGGACGAAATCATAGAGTGGTACCTCAACGCCGTCTACTTCGGCGAGGGCTGCAACGGCATATACACGGCGGCGCAGACCTATTTCGGCAAGGAGCCCAGCGAGCTCACGCTCGCCGAGTGCGCCAGCATCGTCGGCATCGTGAACTTGCCCACGTACTACAGCCCCTTCTACAGCGTCGAGAACAACAAGGACAGGCAGGAGACCGTCCTGCGCGAGATGTACGAGCAGGGCTACATCAGCTACACCGAGTACACCGAGGCCAAGAACGAGGAGCTGCACTTCCAGCGCAGCGAGACCGAGGTCGCCGAGCAGGAGATATACTCCTACTACGTCGAGGCCGTCATAGACGACGTCATAGCCGACCTCATGGAGGTGCGCGGCGTCAACTACGAGACGGCGCAGACCCTGCTCTACTCCGGCGGCTACCATATTTACACCTGCATGGACTCCGATATCCAGGCCATAGTCGACGCGGAGTATGAGAACCCGGACAACTTCCCGACCTACGGCGGCGTGAGCACCCAGCAGCTCCAGAGCGCCATCGTCATACTCGACCCCTATACGGGCGACGTCATGGCCCTCTCCGGCGGCGTCGGCGAGAAGAACGGCAACCTCGTGCTCAACCGGGCCACGGACACCACGCGCCCGCCCGGAAGCTCCATAAAGCCGCTCTCCGTATACGGCCCGGCCTTCGACCTCGGCCTCGTCACGCAGAACACGCTCGTCATGGACACCCCGCCGGAGGACGAGGCATACACCCTCGAGCACTTCGACTGGTATCCGCGCAACTCCGGCAACAGCTACGCATACGGCCCGATAACGATACGCCAGGGCCTGGTCAGCTCCAAGAACACCGTCGCCGTGCAGCTGCTCGACAAGCTCGGCATAGAGACGAGCTTCAACTACCTGCGCGACGTCTTCGGGCTCTCCCACCTGGTGGACGGCGACCACTCGCCCTCGCCGCTCGCCCTCGGCGAGCTGACCTACGGCGTCACGGTCCGCGAGATGGCGACGGCCTACACCGTCTTCGCCAACAACGGCATGTACACCGAGTCCCGCACCTATACCCAGGTGCTCGACTCCTCGGGCGGCATAGTGCTCGACAATCCCGTCTCCCAGCGCCAGGCGCTGCGCACGAACGCGGCCAACAACGTCACGGACATGATGGTCGGCTCCGCTAACGGCGGCACGAGCTCCAGCGCCAACTTCTACACCCAGGAGATAGCCGGCAAGACCGGCTCCTCCGGCGGCAACGACGACCGCTGGTTCATCGGCATGACGCCCTACTACGTCGCCGCCGTCTGGACGGGCTACGATATCCCGGCCGGCAGCATCTACTGGTCGAACCCCTCCTGCCTCACCTGGAGGCACATCATGCAGAAGGTCCACGAGGGGCTCGAATACCGCACCTTCACCGATCCCACCAGCATAGGCGGCGATACGATGATTTTCGGCGACCTCACCGAGCCTACGCCCTCTCCGACGCCGGAGCCCACCGAGCCCCCGGAGGAGACTGAGCCCGCCGGGACCCTGCCGCCGGACGACCCGGAGGATTGGGCCGCGTAAGGATAAAATACCGCATTCCGCCGTTTCAGGCCGGGGAAATTACTCCGGCCTGAAATTTTTCTGCCCCGGTAGTTGACAAAACGCTTGTTATGCGTTACAATTCTATTACACGAAAGAGCTATAAGGAGGACTGGACATGACCGCCGAGAAGAAAAAGTTTGACCTCGACGTTGTTTATAAGGGGCATCAGCTCCGCCGCCTTGGGGATATGCTGTACTACGGCAACGCGGGGGAGAAGTACTGCGTCTTCATGCAGATACTCGAGAAGCGCCCCCTCGCGCACCTGGAGGTGGCGAGCAAGGTTTCCGTGCAGCTGCTGCGCACCGACCCCGACCTGCGCCCCCGCGAGCGGATGGTGAAGCAGAGCGAGAAGCCGAGCCTCTACGCCGCCGTCGATATCGCCGCCGTGTGGCTCGACAGGGCCCTCGCGCGCAAAAACTAAAGCAAAGGAATCTTTTCTCATGATTAAGCGAATTCTCCGCACCGCCGCCGCGGCCGGCCTCGCCTGCTGCGCGCTCATAGGCTCCGCCGCCGCCGACTGCATCGGCGCCGCGTCCACCACGGCCGAGGTGAACCTCCGCTCCGCCGCCGGGACGGCGAACGCCGTCCTCGCCACCAGCGACAAGGGCGACGCCGTCATCGTCGAGAGCGGGCCGGAAAACGGCTGGTACCGCGTCTGGCTCGACGGGCAGTGGGGCTATATGTCCGCCGACTACCTCAGCTTTGAGAGTACGATGGACGTCTCCGCCTCCGGTTGGGTCAACGGCACCGAGGTGCGCATGCGCGCCGCCGCGGGCACCGACAGCGCCATAGTCAGGGTCACGAGCTTCGGCGAGAGCGTGGAGATAACCGGCGTCGCGGGCGAGTGGTACCGCGTCAACGCCGGCGGCGAGAGCGGATACATACGCTCCGACTACGTCGAGCTCGGCGTGCGCGAGACCGCCGCCGTCCCCAGCGCGGGCGGCATAGGCGCGCAGGTCGTCGCCCTCGCGAAGCAGTACCTGGGCGTGCCCTACGTCTGGGCCGGCGCGAGCCCCAGCGGCTTCGACTGCTCCGGCTTCGTGAGCTACGTATATAAGTCCCTCGGCTACCAGACCAACCGCACCGCCGCCGACATCTACAAGAACGGCGTCGCGGTGGACAAGAGCGCCCTAGAGCCGGGCGACGCGGTCTTCTTCGCGAGCTCCAGCGAGGCCATCGGCCACGTCGGCATCTACATAGGGAACGGCCAGTTCATCCACGCGAGCTCCGGCAAGGGCTGCGTCATAATAAGCGGCCTCGACGAGAGCTACTACGCGAATATGTACGTCGGCGCGAGAAGGATCGCAATGTGAGTTGACAGCGCGCCCGCAAGGGAGTATCATATTACCCACGCGGGCATGGCGGAATTGGCAGACGCGCAGGATTTAGGTTCCTGTGAAGCGATTCGTGTGGGTTCGACCCCCACTGCCCGCACCACGGCGTCAGAACAAACTGCGCTCCATTCCGTCCCCCGGCGGAGCCGGGGGACATCCATTCCGCTCCGTTTGTTCTTCCTTTCAAAATCGCAACCACGATGTTGGGTTGCGATTTTGTTTTTGGGGCAAAGTGCGCTGCGTTCCGTTTCCGGCAGCAGCCGAAGGCTGATGCCGAAAACTGCACTCCGCTTCCTTGCCCCTCCTTTCAAATCCGAAGCCGGAGGCTTCGGATTTGTGTTTTTCCGCTATAATTACTAACGCCCCGGAGGTTATGGCCTTCGGGGCGTTGGGTTTTTTATGCTGTGTGGGTGCGGAGGTAGTCCAGCCAGATTTTGCAGTACTCGGGGGTCAGGTGGAGGCCGTCGGGGGTGGCGTCGGCGGGGAGGAAGCCGTCGGCGTCCTGGACGGCTTCGGCCACGTTGACGTAGTGGACGCCCTTCTCCACGCACATTTCGGCGAGCGCCTTTTGCAGGCGCACGACGTTCGCGTTCGTATATATGTCGTTCGAGCCGTCCTTCCAGCGGCTGACCGGGATTATCGACTGGACGTATATCTCGGCGCCGGGGTGCGACTCGCGTATCACGTCGATAATCTTCCCGTACTCGTCGGCGAAGACGCTCTCGTATACCCAGCCGAGCTCGTTCATGCCGAGCATTATGTAAACTTTGCCGTAGTCCGCCTGACGGAGCGCCTCGGCGGCGGTCAGATATTGGCCGTCCAGCGCGACGAAGCTGTCGGAGAAGGCCTTCGTCACGGTGAGGCCGACCTCAGAGAAGAATTTCGCCCCGGTGAGCCCGGAGTACATGCGCAGGCCCTCGGTGCGCGAGTCCCCGACGAAGACGGCGTCGGCGAAGTATGAGTCGTCCACCGGCGCGCTCTCGGGCACGGTCATGGGCAGGGAAGCGCCGACCGCGGCCGCGGTGGAGCCGGTCGCCGGCACGGGCGCGGGCGTCGGGGTGGGCTCCGGCGTGGGAGAGGGAGTGGGCGCGGGCGTCGGCGCCGGCGAGGGCGTGTCCGCGGGAGCGGGGGAAGGAGTGGGCTCCGAATATGAGGGGCTGGGAATGGGCGGCGCGGGCTGCTCCTGAGAGCAGCCCGTGAGAAGGGTGAGGAGCGACGTGGCGCACAGGAGCGCGGCCGCTGCTTTTCTGATGGCGTTTGCGTGCTTCAAGGGATTATTCCTCCGGGATTTCGTTTGCGGCCCCCTCCGCGACATGGAACGGGACGTCCCCGTGCGTCTCGCGCAGCGCCTCGAGAGCGGCTTCAGCCTCCTCGGCAGAGGCGTATTGGCCTATCGCGACGGCGTATTCGCCGCCGGCGGTCTTGAGCTGCGTGGGCTCCTCGGCGTGATACTCCTCGCATATGAGCGCGAGCGCCTCGCCCCAGGGCATGGCCCCGGTGCGCAGGAAATACGTCCCGCCGCCCGTTTCGGCCGGGATGAAGTCCAGCACGAGCGAGCCGGGGGAGCCGTATTCGGTTATTTCGCAGTCCCAGCCCCCGGCAAGGACGATGTTTATCTCGACCCTCGAGTCGTCGAGCACCAGGCTGCGGTATACGTCAATGACGGCGCCGGTGGCTAAAAGTTCCCCGCTCAGGGCCTCGAGGTCCAGTCCCCTGACGCCGCTGAGGCTGAGCACGAGCCGTTCGGGGGCGGAGAGCCGCCTCGCCGTGTAGTGCGGGACGGATTCCGCCGCGCCGCTGAAGTTCAGCTCGACGCTCCCGCCGCGCGTGTCCGCGCCGGCATGGACGCCGTCCGTCACCTCGCCGCCGCTCCCGACGCGGAAGACGCGGATTATCTC
>DVKN01000014.1 GCA_018716005.1 Candidatus Scatomorpha stercoravium | reverse complement strand
ATGGCCATGCTCCGCCAGCAGGTCACGGATCTGCTCGACCGCGGCCGCATGGAGACCACTTATACCCGCGCGAAGGAGATACAGCCTCTCGCCGAGAAGATGATATCGCTCGGGAAGCAGAAGGACATGGCGTCCTACCGCCAGGCTCTGAGCTTCATCACCCGCGAGGACGTGGCTCACAAGGTCTTTAACGAGACCGCCGAGAAGTACGCCGACCGCACCGGCGGCTACACCCGCGTCACCCGCACCGGCCCCCGCCGCGGCGATGCCGCCGAGATGGCCGTTATCGAGCTGGTGTAATCAAAGAATTAAGCCCGTAGCCATAGTCTGCGGGCTTTTCTTTGTACGTATGAGCGTAAAAATTTCCCGGGGCGTCCAATAAGGGCGCCCCGGGAAAGCGTTATTCTGCTCAGAAGGGCAGGCCCTTCATGCCGGTCAGCCTGCTCATATTGGCAGAGCTGGCCTCGTCGACCTTGCGCAGGGCCTCGTTGACGGCCGCGATGACCATGTCCTGGAGCATCTCGACGTCTTCGGGGTCGACCGCGTCGGGGTCTATCTCGAGCGCGGTGAGCTCGTGCTTGCCGTTGACGACCGCCTTGACTGCGCCGCCGCCCGCGGTGGCCGTGAAGCTGCTCTGCTCGAGCTCGGTCTGCATTTTCGCGAGCTCGGCCTGCATCTTCTGGGCCTGCTTCATCATATTGGCCTGGCTCATGCCGCCCATGCCGCCGTATCCGCCACGGAATCCGCCTTTAGCCATGTGTATTACGTCCTTTCAGTTAAAATGTACTTCCTTGAAGCTGCGCAGCTCGTCCAGGCTGCGCTTTTCTGCGCTCTCGAGGGGCTCGACGCAGAGCTTCACCGGCCGTCCCGCGGCTTCGAGGACTATCGCGCGCAGCTTCTCGAGGTTCTCGCCGGTCGAGAGGCCGTTATAGAGCACCCCGGACGCGAGGCGCACGAGCGCCGTGTCGCCATCCAGGACGCCGTCGGCGTTGCCCGGCGTGCGCAGGAACATCGGATAGGGCGCGCGGAACACGCCGGCCCTGTCCAGCACGGCGCTCCAGAAGCCGCCGTCCCCGGCCGGGGCGGGCCTCTCCGGCTCCGGCTCCGGCGCGGGCGCTTCATGCGCCGCGGGCTCCGTCGCGGGCGCGGGCGCGGGGGAGGGCGCGGGCGGCTCCGGTTCGTCCCAGGGCGGGGCGTCGCCGTCGCCGGGCGGGGGAGGCGCGTCGTCATAAACCGGCTCCTCCGCCGGGGGAGAGGGCGCGTTTACCGGCTCGGGCGCGTGGTATTCCACATTTTCAACCGGGTTTTCAACAGTTATGTCTACCGGCGCCAGACGCCTGGGCTCCACGCCGAGGCTGAGGGCCGCTTCCACGCGGCTGAGGCGGGCGGAGAGGGAGGCGCTGTCGGCGCTGAGGGAGGCGTCGCAGAGCGATACGAGGGCCAGCTCGGCCGTCGTGCGCGGGGAGGGGCTGTCGCGCAGGGAGTTGACGCCGCTTTGCAGCACGGCCATATCCCGCAGCAGCTCCTCGCGGGTGAAGGCGCGCGCGAAGCGCCCGAGCGCCTCGCGGGAATACGCGCCGGATATCAGCGCCGCCGCGCCGCGCGGGGCGACGGAGAGCAGCAGCGAGTCGCGCATGAGGCCCATCAGCGAGCCGAGGACGGACGCGGGGTCCATGCCGTCGCGCCAGAGCCGGTCGAAGAGGGCGAGGGCCTTAGCGATGTCCCGCGCGGCGACGGCGTCGAGCAGCTCCTCGGTGTTGAGGGCCCCGGCCGCGCCGGTGGCGTCGAGGACGACGGCCTCGTCGACCGTCTCGCGGCCCGAGCACTGGTCGAGCAGGCTCAGCGCGTCGCGCATGCCGCCGTCGGCCAGGCGCGCGAGCATATCGGCCGCGCCGGGCGTGAGCTTGATATTTTCCCGCTCCGCGACGTATTTCAGCCGGCGGGAAATGACCTCCGCGTCCAGCCGGTGGAAGTTGAAGCGCTGGCAGCGGGAGAGTATGGTCGCCGGCACCTTCCTGAGCTCGGTGGTGGCGAGGATGAACATGAGGTGCTCCGGCGGCTCCTCGAGAATCTTGAGCAGCGCGTTGAAGGCCGGGCCCGAGAGCATATGCACCTCGTCGACGATGTAGACGCGCATCTTCACGCTCGCGGGGGAGAAGACCGCCTCGTCGCGCAATGCGCGGATATTGTCGACGCCGTTGTTGCTCGCGGCGTCTATCTCGACGACGTCCATATTCGTGCCGTTCTCGATGGCGCGGCAGGCGGCGCACTCGTTGCAAGGGCTGCCGTTAACGGGATGCTCGCAGTTGACGGCGCGGGCGAGCAGCTTCGCGCAGGTGGTCTTGCCCGTGCCGCGCGTCCCGACGAAGAGATAGGCGTGGCTTACGCGCCCCGTCTCGACCTGACGCCGCAGGGTATCCGTCACCTGCTCCTGGCCCCAGACGTCGTCGAACGTCCGCGGGCGGTATTTGCGGTACAGCGCCTGATACGTCGCGCTCACCCCCCCGTAGATATAATGGGACGCCTTTTCGCATGAAAAGGCGCTCGGCCCTTTGCAAGACTGCACACCCTCGATCGAACAGCCGACACGCCCGTTACCGCGACAGCCAGCTCGGCCCCGGCTGCCTCGCGGCACACGTATGGGCCCGCTTAATGCTGCTCGGTTCCCCGCCTGACATGGTTCACGGGAATACGTTGCGCGAGACCGGAGCGTCAACGCCGCTTACCGCGGGCAGACGGCACATCGCACTGTCCTCACTTGGGAATCCATCCCTGCTGTAGCGGATTGCAGGTTACAGGGCACCGCTGGCTCCCCGACTGGTGCAGCCTTGCAAAGGGCCGCTCAGATATTATACCTCAACTAAGGAATTTTCGCAATAAGGAATTTTGCTCTTTACAAATCCGGATTTTATGGTATAATAGTCAAGCGCCAAAAAAGAATACGGGCCTGTAGCTCAGCTGGGAGAGCGTTCGGTTCGCATCCGAGAGGTCGAGAGTTCGAGTCTCTTCAGGTCCACCATCTTCACCCCCGCCGCATTTTTTTGCGGCGGGGGGCTTTGTTTTGGGCTGTAACCGGGAATATGTAAACGAAAAGTGAATTATGTCCCTAAGAGAAGGACACTAATTACAGGGAGGGTATATATACGCTTTTCGCCCGAAAGTGCCAGTTGTGACACATAATACGCCGATAACTGCATCCAATATTTACTTACCTCTGGTATTCTAAGCTGATATAATTATGATAATGTACACACGTTATGTACACTCATAATACGTCCCGCAGGGGGCGGAAATCAGGGAAATCCGGCCCCGCGGCCGGTGGGAGGAGTAAATAGTATGAAGAAACACATAATGCGGACGGGCATAATTGCCCTCGCCGTGATACTGCTGCTGGCTCTGATGGCGGCCGCCGCGCGCGAGCCAGGAGGTTGAGGTAGACGGCGTTACTTACGTATTTGATATTATTGATGATAACAGCGTAAAGCTCAGAAAAATAGAGGTACCGGAAACGGTTACAGAGCTGAGTATTCCCGGCACTATAGAGTACGAGGGGCAGACTTACACTGTCACCAACTATAGTGTTTCTTTCAGCGGAAGCACCAACAAGAGCGTAACAAGCCTTACGCTTCCCGACACTCTGACTACGATAGGAGGCAGCTTCAGGTATTTTTCGAATATCACTGAGCTGACTATCCCCGGCTCCGTCAAAAACTTTGCCGGTTTGATGCAGTATATGAAGCAGCTGACGAAGATAACCTTCGAAGAGGGCGTGGAGGAGATATCCTCCGGCAGTATGGTGGATAGCTGCTCAGCACTGACAACCATAGTACTGCCCAGCACTCTTAAATACATATCCGGCAACGCTACGTTTTCCGACGCTGCCGCGCTCACCGATATCAATCTTCCCGAGGGCGTGACATTCAGCAACAGCAACGGAGTCAGCCACTTCTCCGGTTGTACGTCTCTCGAGAGCATTGAACTGCCGACGTCCATGAGCGTTATCCCTTCTAATATGTTCAAAGGATGTACCGCGCTGACGACGGTAACGGCAAAGGGAACAATCACCAAAATAGAGAACAACGCATTTGAAAACTGCAAGAATCTGGTCACACTACCCGACCTTAGTAATGTTACCAGTATAGAAGACTACGCTTTTAGATATTGCGAGAAGCTCACGGAGGTTGATCTCAGCAGCGTTACCGAGCTCGGAATGTATGCGTTTGGAAACTGTGCGTCGCTTAGCGGCGTGCTCGACCTGTCCAATCTGGTATCGATAGGGACAAGGGCATTTTCCAGCTGCGGCATTGAAGGAGTTATATTTGGGGAATCGCTCGAAAGCATTGGCAACTATGCATTTACCAATTCGAGCATTTCCGGCAAGGTTGTAATCCCGGACAGCGTTACCTCTATAGGCTCGGCCGCGTTTAGTGGAACGAATGTCACGGAATTCTATATAGGCAGCGGCGTAAAGGAACTCCCGACCAACGCCCTCGCGAGCGTCGCGCTCGAGAAGGTGACGGTCAACAACAGCAAGGACGGCATCGTCGGCATCGATGATGCGCTTCCCTTCAATTTTAAGGCCGAAGACGTCGTGTATCTGCACGTCTCCATCGACGACGATGTGGGCGATACTATAAGCACCGGCGGCCCGACCCTTCAGCAGGCCGTCAACGCTGGCGGCACGGTGAAGATTGAGAAGCACGTCAAGCTCTCTGCTCCCGTCACCGTCCCGGCGGGCGTGAACGTCATCATTACCGCCGACGATGACTGGCAGATAATCGGCACCTCCGCCACGACCACGAGCATTGAGAACCTGTTCAAGGTCGAGAGCGGCGCGAGCGTCGAGTTCACGGGGAATGTCATTCTCTCCGGCCGCTATAATAAGGAAAGCATAATAGATAACGCCGGCACCGTCACCCTCTCCGGCAATGCCTCCGTGCAGGACGGCACGCCGGCGGCCAATTCGAGCGTTATCGACACGCACGGCGCGGGCGCGGCGTTCATAATTAAGGGCGGCAGCGTACAGAATAACACCGTAAGCGGCGCGAACGTCGGCACCGTCGAAATCGGCGGCGGCGCGCGCTTCGAGATGAGCGGCGGCTACATAAGCGGCAACAAGTGGACCACCGGCACCGCATACGCCTCGACGCCGGGCGTCCTGCTCTACAATAACGCCTCCGGCACAATGAGCGGCGGCTATATCAGCAACAACAGGGGCTGCCGCGGCACGGGCATACTGCTCTACGGCTATGACAGCGACGTACGCACGTCCTTTACAATGACCGGCGGATATATCACCGGCAACACGGGCGTTAACAGCGGAAATGTGACTGCCTCCGGCGCTGTCCATGTCGAGAACAACGCCGAGTTCAACATGAGCGGCGGCGAAATCAGCGGCAACACCGGCTACTCCGGCGGCGGCGTCACCGTCGTGGACGGCAAGGTGCAAAACGGCAGCGGCAGCTGGGAGGACACCGAGTTCAACATGACTGCCGGCGCCATCTCCGGCAACCGCGCCAACGGCTCGGGCGGCGGCGTATACTCTTACTCCGACGGCGTCACGCTCTCCGGCGGCTCTATCACCGGCAATTCGGCCGGGAACCACGGCGGCGGCGTCTACAGCGAGGGCAATTTCGACAACTACAGCACGATGCACATCTACAACGCCCTCGTGACCAATAACACGGCGAATCAGGGCGGCGGCCTCTGGTACTGCGTCACCGGCTCGACGACGGTCTATGTCCACGAGGGCTGCGCGGTCTATGAAAACACCGCAAAAGAGGCGGGCGACGACTTCGTCATCGGCGGGGAGAGCTCGGGCAAATACACCGCCACGCTCGCGAACCGTATGCTCGGCGGCGGCGCGGTGAAGTGGTACAGGGACGGCGGCGTTTACCGCGCAGGCAGCACCCTGATACCGAGCGTCGATCGCAGCGCCCCGCGCTACGGCGATCCGGACGCGGATAAAAATCCGGTCA
>DVKN01000013.1 GCA_018716005.1 Candidatus Scatomorpha stercoravium | reverse complement strand
GGCCCGCCGCGCCATATTGCGCAAGCCCATAGACCGCATAGGCTACGGCGGCTACCTCAAGCTTGCCTGCGAGTTCCCGGAGTTCATCGACTACGTCCAGAGCGTCTGCGAGGAGTTCCGCGAGCTCTATGAGAACATCCGCGGCACCACGCCCTTCTGCTTCAAGACCGTGGCCGTGCTCAACGCCTGGGGCCGTGCCCGCTCCTGGGGCTGCCACATGGTGCACCACGCCCTCTACCAGAAGCAGAATTACTCCTACGCCGGCGTCATTGAGGCGCTCTCCGGCGCGCCCTTCGACGTGAGGTTCATCAGCTTCGACGACATCAAGGCCGACTCGCGCTGCCTCGACGGCGTGGACGTCATAATTAACGTCGGCGACGCGGACACGGCGCACACCGGCGGCGTCTGGTGGGAGGATCCGGATATCTCCGGGGCCATAAAGCGCTTCGTGTACACGGGCGGCGGCCTCATCGGCGTCGGTGAGCCCAGCGGGCATCAGTTCCAGGGCCGCTGCATCCAGCTCGCCCAGGTGCTCGGCGTCGAGAAGGAGACGGGCTTCACCCTCGGCTACGACAAGTACAACTGGGAGGCCCATCCCGGCCACTTCATCCTCGCGGACTGCGCCGGCGAGCCCGATTTCGGCGAAGGCAAGAAGAATATGTACGCCCTCGCCGGCACGGAAATCCTCGTCGAGCACGACAGGGAGGTGCAGATGGCCGTCAACGAGTTCGGCTCCGGCCGCGCCGTCTATATCTCCGGCCTGCCCTACAGCTTCTCGAACAGCCGCGTGCTGCACCGCGCGATACTCTGGAGCAGCCACGGCGAGGCGGAGCTCAAGACCTGGTTCAGCTCCAACTTCAACGTCGAAGTCCACGCCTACCCGAAGAACGGCAAGTACTGCGTCGTGAACAACACCTACGAGCCCCAGTCCACCACCGTCTACCGCGGCGACGGCAGCTCCTTCGAGCTGGACCTGGCCGCCAACGAGATACGCTGGTACGAACTGTGAGCATAATCCCCGCGGCCCGGGCGCTGTCCGGGCCGCTTTTTACGAAATGGAGGACTTATTATGGCGAATTCACCGGCGGTGAACGGGGCCATCGCCTCTCTCGCCGCCTATGCGCTCGAAAAGGGGCTCATAGCCGGCTGTGAATATACCTGGGCCGTCAACAGCATCCTCGACGCGCTCGGGCTCGACGGCTGGGAGGACCCCGGCCAGGCCGAGGGGGAAATCGACCTCGCCGCCGTGCTGGACACGCTCCTGGACGACGCCCATGCGCGCGGCGTGCTCGCGGAGGACTCCGTCGTCTACCGCGACCTCATGGACAGCGAGCTCATGGGCCGGCTCACGCCGCGCCCGGCGCAGGTCATTGAAAAGTTCAACTCCCTCTATGAAAAGAGCCCCGAGGCCGCGACGGACTGGTACTACGCCTTCAGCCAGGACACGAACTACATCCGCCGCGACCGCATAGCCAGGGACGTCCAGTGGAAGACGGACACCGAGTACGGCGAGCTCGACATCACGATAAACCTCTCGAAGCCCGAGAAGGACCCCAAGGCCATAGCCGCGGCGAGGAACCTGCCCGCGTCCAACTACCCGCGCTGCCAGCTCTGCGCCGAGAACGAGGGCTACGCCGGGCGCGTAAACCACCCCGCGCGGCAGAACCACAGGATTATCCCCATCACGATTGCGGGCAAGCCCTGGTTCTTCCAGTACTCGCCCTACGTCTATTACAACGAGCACTGCATCTGTCTCAACCGCGAGCACACGCCGATGAAGATAGACCGCGGCTGCTTCGAGAAGCTGCTGGACTTCGTCCGGCAGTTCCCGCACTACTTCGTGGGCTCGAACGCGGATTTGCCGATTGTCGGCGGCAGCATCCTCGCGCACGACCACTTCCAGGGCGGGCGCTATACCTTCGCCATGGAGCGCGCGGAGATAGAGACGCCCTTCACCTTCCCCGGCTATGAGGACGTGAAGGCCGGCATAGTCAAGTGGCCGATGAGCGTCGTGCGCATCTCCTGCCCCGACAGCGCGCGGCTCATAGACCTCGCGGACAAAATCCTCGGCAAATGGCGCGCCTATACGGACGAGGCGGCGGCCATTTACGCCGAGACGGAGGGCGTACCGCACAACACGATAACCCCCATAGCCCGCATGCGCGGCGGCGTCCCCGAGCTCGACCTCGTGCTGCGCAATAACCTCACCACGCCGGAGCACCCCCTCGGCCTCTACCACCCCCACGCCGAGCTCCACCACATCAAGAAGGAGAACATCGGCCTCATCGAGGTCATGGGCCTCGCCGTACTGCCCGCCCGGCTCAAGACCGAGCTGGCCGCCGTGGCGGACTGCCTCGTGAGCGGCGCCGATTTGCGCGCGAACGAGCTCACCGCAAAGCACGCCGACTGGGCCGAAGGCTTCCGCGGCAGGTACGATATCACGGCGGAGAACGCCCTTGACATCGTAAAGCACGAGACCGGCCTCGTCTTCGCCCAGGTCCTCGAGCACGCCGGCGTCTATAAACGCAGCCAAGAAGGCCGCAGCGCCTTCATACGCTTCCTCGAAACCGTCTAACCCCCCACCGATGCCGCCCTTCGGGCGGCGAGGCCCGCTTCGCAGAATTTCGCCGCATCAGCGGCGAAACAAATCAGCATCGAATTAAAATCGCGCGGAATTCAGCAGAATTCCGCGCTTTTTTCCGGGGCTCCGCCTCGGAAAAAACACCTCTCGCGCAGAGAGCGTGAAAAAATCCACCAGTGCGCACACTGGTGGATTTTCTTTGCGCGAACGAAGCGACGGTCTCCATCGCGCCTCCGGCGCGGGGGACCCTAATTGGCATTGAAAGGCCGTCGAGGCCTTTCAAGCCAGATCCGCTTTTATGAGGTTCGTGCTGCCCGCCTGGCCTATCGGGACGCCGGCGGTGATGACGACCATGCTGCCGGGCTCGACGACGCCCTCCTTGCGCGCGGTCTGGACGCACATGGAGAAGAGGCGGTCGGTGGAGTCGACATATCCGGCGAGGATGGGCGTGACGCCCCAGGAGATGGCGAGCTGGCGGCGGGCCCTCTCGGTCGTGGTGAGGGCGACGATCGGGCACTGGGGGCGGAAGCGGGAAATCATGCGCGCCGTATGCCCGCTCTGGGTGGGCGTGAGTATCGCGGCGGCGGAGAGCTCCATGGCCGTGAGGCAGCAGGTGTGGGTGATGGCCTCGTTTATGGAGCCGCCGGGCGCGAACTCCCTGCGGCGGAAGCGGCCCCAGTAGTCGGTGGCCTCCTCGGCGGCGCAGACCGTGGCGGCCATGGTCTGCACGGCCTCGATGGGGTGCTTGCCGGAGGCGGTCTCGCCGGAGAGCATGACGCAGCTCGTGCCGTCGAAGACGGCGTTCGCGACGTCGGAGACCTCCGCGCGGGTGGGGCGCGGGTTGCGAATCATGCTGTCGAGCATCTGCGTCGCGGTGATGACGGGCTTGCCGGCCATGCTGGTGAGCCTTATCATGCGCTTTTGCAGCACGGGCACCTCGTAGGCGGGAATCTCGACGCCGAGGTCGCCGCGCGCGACCATGAGCCCGTCGCTGACGGCTATTATCTCCTCGAGGTTGTCGACGCCCTCGCGGTTCTCTATCTTGGAGATGATGCGCACGTTCTCGCCGCCGCACTCCTTCAGGCACTCGCGGATATCGAGCACGTCGGAGGCCTTGCGCACAAAGCTGGCGGCGACGAAGTCGAAGTCCTGCTCGGCGGCAAAGCGCAGGTCCTCGCGGTCCTTATCGGTGAGCGAGGGCAGGTGTATGGAGACGTCGGGGATGTTGATACTCTTGTGGTTGGAGAGCGGGCCGCCGCTGCGCACGACGCAGACGATGTCGCGGCCGCAAATCTCCTTCACCTCGAGCTCGATGAGGCCGTCGTCTATGAGGACGCGGTTGCCGGGCTCGAGCTCGGCGTGGAGGTTTTCATATGTAACGGAGACGATGCTCGAGCTGCCCTCCACCTCGCGGGTCGTGAGCGTGAACTCCTGCCCCTCGCTGAGGGTGACGGGGCCGTCGGTGAAGGTGCGTATGCGTATCTCCGGGCCCTTCGTGTCGAGGATGGTGGCCAGGGGCACGCCGAGCTCGTCCCTCACGTGCTTGAGCTTCATGAGCGTGGCGAGGTGGCTTTCGTGGCTGCCGTGGGAGAAATTAAAACGGGCGGCGTCCATGCCGGCGCCGATAAGCGCGCGCAGTTTGGCCTCGTCGTCGACGGCCGGGCCCATGGTGCAGATAATCTTCGTCTTTCTCAAGGAGCATCCCTCCCCATAATAATTACGTTATTTATTATACAACAATCTTCCCCGCCATACAAGCACAGTTCACACAGATATGTGTAAAAATCCGGGCTGTTTTTCGTCAGCCCGGATTACGGTATTTCAGCCCCCGCCGCGGCGCGATTCCCAGGCGGTCAGGGCGTATATGCAGCCGAAGCCGGCGCAGAGCGCGAGGACGCAGGGGACAATCTCCGCCCCGCGCGGCAGGCCCGGGAAGACCTCGGCCATAGAGCCGAGCACGAAGCCGAGGATAATCAGGTAGGTGGCGCGGGGATACTTCTGCATGGCCCGCTCGAGGAGCCGCGCGGTGAGCACGACGCCCAGCAGCAGCCCTATCCCCAGGGGCAGCAGGAAGGGCAGGTAGAGCGTGCTGACGGCCCGCATGGTCTCGTCGTAGAGCCCCAGCACGAGGAGGAAGTACGACACAGATATCCCCGGCAGCACCAGCGAGACCGCGGCGAGCAGCCCCGCCGCACCCAGCAGCAGCGCGCCGGTGAAGCCCTCGGCCTCAGTGGTGAAGAGCCCCTCGGGCAGCGCGCCTATTCCGCAGACCAGCGCCGCGCCGAGGGCGATATATACGGGCACGCGCCAGTTGAACTGCCGCACGCGCGATTTCCTGAGCATCAGCGGCACGCCGCCCGCGACGGCCCCGAGGAAGAACCAGCCCGCCGGCCGCGGCCAGGCCTCGATGACGCCGAGTATCGGCTTCGCGAAGAGCAGCATGCCCGCGCCGCCGCCGAGGGCGAAGAGCGCGAGGAAGATGAAGCTCGCCCTCTTCGCGCTCATGAAGGAGCTCACCGAGCTCACCAGCCTGTCGTATACGCCGAGCAGCATCGCCATCGTGCCGCCGCTCACGCCCGGCACCAGCATGGTCGCGCCCACGACGAGGCCCTTGAGCGCGAGTATGAGTTTGCTTTCCTGCATATGATAGTCCTTTTAGCGAATTTTTATTGTATTCTACCGATTAAAGACGCTCCTGTCAACGCGGAAGTTCCGTCCTGGCGGGGACGGGGAAAGATTTGCAGACTGTTCATAAACTCTTCTCCGTTTTTTACATTTTTCAGCTTGCCTTTACGGAGGATATAGGTTAAAATATACATGGAATGAGGTGCTCCCGGCCGCGCCGAAGCTGGGAGGTGATGGCCGTCAAGGCGGCTGAACCGGGGGCGAACGATAACTCACAGGCAGGATGGTCGACATGAACATTCCTAAAATACTCACACCCAAAGCCATGACCGCGTACATCAGCGCGGACGATACGGTGCGCCAGGGCCTCGAGGTCATGCGCCGCCACGGCTATACCGCCGTCCCCGTCCTCGGCGAGCACGGCGAATACATAGGCTGCATCACGGAGGGCGACTTTCTCTGGCATCTGCTCGCGAGCGGCACCTGCTCGCTCAAGAACCAGGAGCGCTACCGCATACGCGACCTCGTGAGGCGGGATTTCTGCCCGCCGCTCGGCATAACCGCCGGCGACGACGAGGTGATAGACGCGCTCCTGCAGCAGAACTTCGTCCCGATAGTCGACGACCGCGGCTGCTTCTGCGGCATCGTCACGCGCAAGAGCGTCATCGCCGCCCTCGCCGGCGCAGAGGTTGCGCTGGCCGGGAAGGCCGTGTAAGCCCCCTTCCCGCACAGGCGAATGCCTGATTTATGTAAACTTAAGCCCGCCCGGAACCCCGGGCGGGCTTTTTACGTTCAGGCGAGCTCTATTACGAGCGCGTACACGGCGTCAAAGCGCCCGAGGCCGTCAGTGCGCTCGAAGTCCGCTATGTCGGCCGCGGCGCCCTCCGGGCCGCCGTAGTACTCTATCACGGCGGCGAAGCGCCCGCCGGGCATGAGCTCCGCGCCCTCCGTGCAGTACACGGCGCGGCGGGGCTCCCCACGCGGCGCGGCGTCCGATACGAAGCGCTGCCGGGCCTGGACCGCCCCCTCCGCGTCCGTGAGCGAGGCCGCGAAGCCTCCGGCGACGGAGTCAAAGCTCAGCACCAGCGCGCCCTCGTCCGGGGCGGAGAACACAGCGGCCTCGCCGCAGCCGAGCCATTCGCCGTCCCAGCGCAGCACGCGCGCCCTGAGCTCGCATCCGGCCGGCGCGGTAAAGGTGAAGGCAGCCGAATCCTCCCCCGGCAGCAGCTCCGCCGCGGCGGCGAGCACCCCCTCCACGGGCGCGGGGGTAAATTCCGCCACCGAAGCGCCGCAGCCGGAGAGGGCGAGGGCGATAAGCACTATTAAAATGAGCACGGCGGCGCTTCTCATATGTAACCTCCTTGAAGAAGACGCTGATATGATACCACAGCTTCGGCCTTTTTCAAGGAGAATTTTCGTCAGCCCTCGCGCGCGGCGAGCACGTCGAGAGCGCGCACGAGCATTTCCGCGGCGTCGGCGCGGGTGAGCGGCTCGGAATAGGCCTCGCCCTCGGCGATAACGCCGCAGGCCGCGAGGTTGCCGACGGCCTCCGCCGCCCAGTCGGCCGCGCCCGAGACGCCCACGGCCGCGTCCGTCGTGTCGAGGACGTTGTCGAGCATGACGGCGGCCTCCTGGCGGGTGACGGTGTCGTCCGGCTCGAAGACCGCGCCGCCGCTGACCGTGTAGCCGCTCACAATGCCGTCCATGAGCGCCGTTGCGACAACCGGCTTGAGCCAGTCGCCGATGTCCGCGTCGTCGGCAAAGCCGGTGGAGGCGACACCGCTTAGCATTTCGCCGCCGGAGAGGGCCATGCACATGCTGAGGAATTCGCCGCGCGTCACCTCGCGCCCGGGCGAGAACACGCTCACGCCCGCGACGCTCTCGGCGGTGAATATGCCCCTCTCGGCGAGGGCCGTCGCGGCGTAGCCGGCGGGATGGCCGGCGAGGTCGGCGTAGGTGGTGGAGGTCTTCTGCTTTTCAATCTTGATTATGACCGTGGCCTCCTGGCTGCGCGCGCCCGTCTCGTCCACGGCGCGGTAGCCGAAGTAGTCGCGGCCCTTGCGGTTCGTCTCCGGCGTGTAGACGAAGCGGCCGTCCTCCGTGAGCTCGACCGTGCCCTTCCCCGGCTGGGTGGTTATCTCGAAGGTGAGGGCGTCGCCCTCCGGGTCGACGGCGGCGAGCCGCCCGCCGACGGAGACGTTGCGGTAGGTCGTGAGCTCGAGGTTTTCGGCGACGGGCGCGCCGGATACGGCCAGCGCCGAGCCCAGCGGCAGGGCCAGCGCCGACGCGAGCGCGAGCGCGAGTATGCTGCGTTTTATCATGCGGGTTGCCTCCTTATCAGTTTTCGCGCTTATTTTGCGCGCCGCGCGCGGAGTATATGCGCTTTACAGCGCCGCGGGACGGTGGTATACTTTGCATGATAACCTTTCACCGGGGACGGGAAAAAATTTTTCGAAAAAATTTTTCCCCCGTGCAATAAACGGCGCTCCCCGGACGTTGTTAGTTCAGAGGCGGGAAAAATGCTGAGTTTACTTCTATTCCAGACGGCCCCCCTGTCCGGGAGCGGGGCCGAGGAGCTCGACCGCTGCATCGCGCGGATGTCGCAGGGCGACACCGACGCGCTCGGCCGGCTCTACGAATTGACGCACGGCGCCGTCTTCGGCTACGCGCTCTCCCTCATCAGGGACGCGCACGAGGCCGAGGACATAGCGCAGGAGACCTTCGTGAAGGCGCACCTGAGCGCCGGGGCCTATCGCTCCGAGGGCAAGCCCACGGCCTGGCTCATGCGCATCGCGAGGAACCTCGCGCTCGACCGTATGCGCTCGGCAAAGCGTACCGTCACGATGTCGCCCGAGGACTGGATGGAGCAGTTCGCAGACAGGCCGGATTTCAGCCGCAGCGACGCGGAAACGCTCGCGGAGCTGATGGAGGTCCTGCGCGACGACGAGCGCGAGATAGTCTCGCTCCACGCCCTCACCGGCCTCAAGCACAGGGAGATCGCGGCCCTCATGAACCTCGCCCTCCCCACCGTGCTCAGCAAGTACAACCGCGCCCTCAAGAAAATGAGGGCATCGCTGGAAGGAGGAAAAAATGGATAACGAACGCGAACTCCTTCAGCGCATCGACTCCGCGCTCCGCCGCGGCGCGCCCGATGATTTCGACGGCGTGCTAACGAGGCTGGAAGCCGAAAAACTGAAAGGAAAGGTTATCAATATGAACGAAACCCCGAGGAAGAAGAACAGATTCGTCCCCATCGCCATAGCCGCCGCGCTCGTGCTCGCCATCCTCGGCGGCGCTGTGGGCTACGGAATCGGCCACCGCGGCGCGGATTCCCCCGCCGTCACCGACGGCCCCTCCTCCACCCTGCTCAGCAGCGTCATAACCCTCGACGTCAACCCCAGCATCGAGCTCGACGTCGACGCCGATGATACCGTCACCGCCGTCAAGGCCCTCAACTCCGACGCCCGCGTGGTGCTCGGCAGCATGGACCTCGCCGGCAGCAAGCTCGACGTGGCCGTGAACGCCCTCATTGGTTCCATGCTCACCAACGGCTACCTCGACGACCTCAGGAACTCCATCCTCGTCTCCGTCACCGACGGCGACGCCGGGCGCGCCGCCGCGCTGCAGCAGAGCGTCGCCGGCATGATTGAGTCCGCCCTCGGCACCGGCGGCCTCGAGGGCGCGGTAATCAGCCAGACCGTCACGCCCGACGCCCAGCTCAGCTCCCTCGCCGCCAGCTACAACATCACCGAGGGCAAGGCCCAGCTCATCAGCAAGCTCGTCGAGGCCGATCCCACTCTCACCGTCGAGAGCCTCGCCGGCCTCTCCGTCAACGACATCGCCCTTATCGCCTCCTCCCGCGGCGTCACCGACAGCGGCGTCACCCAGTCCGGCACCGCCAGCGCGGGCGCGTACATCGGCGCCGACGCCGCCCTCAAGGCCGCCTGCGAGCACGCGGGCCTCGACGCGAACAGCCTCAGCGCCAAGAAGATTGAGTTCGACTCCGAGCACGGCCGCATGGTCTACGAGATAGACCTCTACACCACTACCGCCGAGTATGAGTACGACATCGACGCCCTCACCGGCGAGGTCGTGAAGGCCGAGCGCGAGAACTACCCCACCGGCTCCGTCCCCGGCACCTCCGCCCCCGGCGGCAGCTACATCGGCGAGGCCGCGGCGAAGCAGGCCGCCCTCAGCCACGCCGGCGTATCCGACGCCGTCTGGACCAAGGCCCAGTTCGACCGCAGCGACGGCCGCTATATCTACGAGCTCGAGTTCGTCGCCGACAACACCGAGTTCGACTACGAGATTGACGCCCTCAGCGGCGCGGTCATCAAGGCCGAGCGCGAGAGCTTCAACGGCGGCCACAGCGGCGGCCAGGACAGCTCCGGCTCCCTCATCGGCGAGGCCGCGGCCAAGTCCGCCGCCCTCAGCCACGCCGGCGTCAGCGAGGCCGACGCCAGCCGCATCCGCGTCGAGCTCGACCGCGACGACGGCTACACCTACTACGAGGTCGAGTTCCGCGTCGGCTGGACCGAGTACGAGTACGAGATAGACGCCTACTCCGGCTCTATCCTCAAGGCCGAGCGCGACATCGACGACTGACCCCGCCGCCCTCTCCGGGCGCGCAGAATAAAAACCGGGCCCAATCTGGGCCCGGTTTCAGCTTATGAGGCACAATATCAGCCCGTAGGCCGTGCCCGAGAGCACGCCGTACACCACCACCGGCCCGGCGATGATGAACAGCTTCGCCGCGAGGCCGGTTATCATGCCCTCCGTCTTGAACTCCAGCGCCGGGCTCGTGACGGCGTTCGCGAAGCCCGTGATGGGCACGAGCGCGCCCGCGCCCGCGATTTTCGCGAAATTGTCGTACACGCCGAGCGCCGTGAAGAGCGCGCCGAGGAAAATCAGCGTCATGCTCGTGGCGGCCGGGGCGAAATCCCCCGCGCCGAGGGCCTCCCAGCCGCGGGTCGCCGCCTCCCCCAGCGCGCATACCGCCCCACCGCAGAGGAAGGCGCGCAGCGTGTCCGGCGCGGTGGCGGATTTCGGCGCGTGCTTCGCCGCGAGCTCCGCGTACTGCTCGCGCGTCAGCTTTACCATGTTATCACCCCCACGGGGCAGTATTCCCGCGGGGCCGTTCACAAATTCATGTAGCATTTGCGTATGGCGCGTGCTATAATAATGCTGAACGATTAGCTCCGAGGTTGGGAGGCTGGTTTATGAACATCGAGCTCACGAATAAGGAATTCCGGCGGCTGCTGGACATGGTATATATAGGCAACTGGGTGCTGAACTCCACCCGCGCCGAGACGGACCGCTTCAGGGACTACGACGACCTTCAGGAGAAGCTCTTCGCCCTCTGCTCGAAGCTCGGCTGGAAGGAGCTCTACTCCACCTGGTACGGGCACACCTTCCCCAGCCGCGAATTCGAGGAGGGCGGCATACACGAGGCCATAGCCGACTATGAGGACGCGGTCTTCTACGACATACTCGCCGAGGAGCTCGCGAGGCGCGACATGAGCCTCGAGCACACCGACCCCGACGACATGAACGAGCTGAATACCCGCATGGACGAGTACTTCACCGAGTTCGAGGC
>DVKN01000138.1 GCA_018716005.1 Candidatus Scatomorpha stercoravium | reverse complement strand
CCCGTGACACGGAAGTTCCGCATCGCCGCCGCCTCGCCCATCGCGAGGGCGGCCTCGCCCTCGGCGGCCTCGTTTACGCCGCGCCAGCGCTTAATCTGGTATACTCTCTCGGAGATATTGGTAGCTATAGTCGCCATATCACCACTCCCCGAACTCGCCGTACTCTATCCCGCCGTAGAGGTTCTCTATCGCGCCCATGTGCGCCCTGAGCCTCGCGAGGTAATAGGCCCGCAGCTCCTCATAGCGCTGCTGGTAGAAGCTCGCGGCGCTCGGGTTCTCGTCCACGAGCAGGTTCGCCGCGAGGCCGTAGGGCAGGGCACCGAGGGCGTAGCTCGTGTCGCCCGCCGGGACGAGGTCGTCGAGGGATTCCACCGGCAGCCAGTCGCCGTAGTCGCCCGTGAGTATCTTCAGCTCGGATATGAGCGTATTGACGATGGCCGGCGCGCGCAGCATATACTCCGCCGTGTCCGCCGTCTGGGCCCCGCCCTCGGCGTCGAGCTCGTCCATTATCCCCATCGCCGCGTCAAAAACGTCGCCTACATATGCCATTAAACTCCACCTCCCGTTTTATCCCGATACGCCGGGGGATTTTTGGCCAATCCCCCGGCCCAGCTCCGCCCGCGGCGGCGGGTTTCCGCCGCGCGGGCCGGATTCCAATCACACCGCGGCCTTCTCCGCGACGTCGCTCGGGTACTTCCCCTCGCCGTAGGCGTAGGCCCTCAGCACCTGGCCGCTCGCGAGATTCACGGTGCCGCCGGAGGCGACGAGCTCGCGGGAGGCGCTGTAGCGCGGGTCGCTCCCGTCCACGGTGCAGTAGATGGTCGCGCCCGCCGCGGTCACGGTGACGGCGTTGCCGCTGCCGCCGAAGGACGGCGCGGCCTGCTTGGCGTCGCTCGCGCAGTAGACGTAGACGCCGTCGCACTTCTCGGCGAGGACGCCGGCCCAGTAGCGGACGCGGCCCTCTATGACGTTGCCGTCTATGCCGAGCGGGTCCTTCTGAATCTTGTACTTCGCGAGCTTCTGCACGAAGGGGCAGGCGTCCTTGTGCTGGAGGATGAAGTAGACGCCCTCGAGCATATCCCCGTCGGGGACGACGCGCACGTCGAAGCCGGCCACGCGCGGCAGGCGGTTCTCGCTCACGGCCTCGCTGCCCAGGCGCTCGAGATAGGTGAGGTTCGCGAGGTTGGGCAGCATGGCGGCGCAGGTCTCGGCGATGAAGATGCTGCGGCCGCGGCGGGGCACATGGTGGTTGTTCATGTAGCTCGCGCCGGCCTGGATGAGGCCGAGCAGGGTCTCGGCCGTCGGGGCCGCGCCGCCGACGACCTTGCCCGCGCCGTAGGCCCACTTGCCGAAGACGTAGCGCTCCGCCTCGGGAATGACGACGTCTCGTATCTGGACGTGCAGCCTGGCGGAGGCGTCCTTGACGTTGTACTGGTCCTGCGCGTTGCCCTCGTCGATGGAGCCGGTGAAGGAGCGGTCGCGGTCTATCTTGAAGGTCTGCACCCTGTCGCCCAGCTCCTCTATATCGCCGTATCGGGAGGTGCCGGAGGGGTTGTAGTCGTTCATCTCCATCTTGTCGACGGAGTAGACGCTGACCTCGTTGACGCCGGTGAACTCGACGCGGCTGCTCACCGCGCCGGCGAGCAGGCACTCGTGCTCGAAGGCGTCGTCCACATACTTGCTGAACTTGCTTGCGAGATTTACAGCCATAAATACATTCTCCTCTCAAAAAATTGTGCAGAAATCGGCAAAAAAATTGTCCTCAGACGGCGTTCCAGCCGAGGGCGGCGGGATCCGGCCCCTCCTCGCCCCCGTCTCCGGCGCCGCTGCCGGTGCTCCGCAGGGCGTTGGTCTGCGCCTGCTTGGCCTCGGCGAGCCGCGCCTCGAGCTCGCGGATACGCTCGCCCTTGGCCGAGGCGTCCGCTATGGCGGCCTCGGTCTCGTAGGCGGCGAGCAGCCTCTCGCCCGCGCGGACGCGCTCCCACACCCGGTCAGGTATGGCCGAGCGGTCCTGCGCGAGCTTCGCGGCGACCTCGGGATAGGCGTCGATGAACTCGCGCGCCTCCCTCCGGCGTCTCGCGGCGGGGGAATCGGCGGCGCCGGTCCGCTCCGCCTCATGCCCGCGCCTCACGCGCTCGCGCGCCTGCTCGAGGGCTATGCCCTCCTTCTCCGCCAGCCCGGCGGCCTCGAGCTCCTCGCGCTGCGCGCGCAGCGCCGCGAGCTCGTCCCGGGCCGAATCGAGCTTCGAGCGCACGCGGTCGTAGTCGAGCCCCTTCTGCGCGAGCTCCACCACCCGGCCGCGGTCCACGCTCACGACCTCGTCGAGGTGCTTGAGCGTGAAGCTCTCCCCCTCCGCTCCCTCCCCGGGGCGGGCCTCAATCTCCGCCGGCGCGGTCTCGGTCTCGACCGCCCCGTCCATGATTTCTCCCGCGTCTACCTTCCAGTCCTCCATAAAATTACCTCCCAAATTCATATCTTCCGGGCGTTAAGCGCGGCCCGCCGCGCCCTCGCGCGCCTTGACCGCCTTGATAAGGCCCTCCCTGTCTGTCACGTACTCGTCCGGTATGCGCTCGAGGTACTCGACTATGCCTATATGCCCGGCGGCGAGGAGGTTGTCGAGCGTCTGCGCGCTGGCTATCTCGCTCCAGTAGGCGCTCGCGCCCGCCTCGAGCTTGAGCAGCATGGGTATATCGCGCAGTCCGGCAAAGTCGTAGGGCACGGCCATCAGCCCCTCCGCGTTCATGGGCAGGGCCGAGGCGGCGAAGGCGAGCACCTCGCCGGGCACCTCCTGCGCCGGGTCAATCTGCACGGCGCGCACGCCGTAGTAGCCGGCCATGAAGTCGAGGTAAATCTCGCCGAGCTCCTCGATGCTGCGGTAGAGGTTCTGCCTCGTGAGCTCGTTGGGCGTGGCGGCGGCGCGCTGCAGGGCGATGATAGCGCTGGTGTTGTCGGGCCTCGCGTCGCCGAGGGCGACGTCGGTAGCGCCGAGGTTGGACTGCGTCATCTCCTGCGTAAGCTCGATAAACTGCGCTATCTGCGGCGAGACCTGGGCGGGGTCGAGTATGCGCGCGACGCCGCTGACGTCCCCACCGTTGACGCCTATGGCCCGGCCTATGCCGTTGTCCCACTTGGGGACGCGCGTGCGGTCGTAGACGACCTTGGGGTAGGCCGTCGTCATGAGCGATATCATCGTCATGGCGAAGAGCTTGTTTATATATATCTGGTTCGGTATGAGCCCCGTGAGCATGGCCTGGCCGTGGTAGGAGTCCTGCACATAGTCCCAGCAGAGCCAGGTAACGGGATAGAGCCGGAGCCCCAGGTCCCAGGCCGGGCGTATGACTATGCCGCGGCAGCACTCGAAGGCCCAGACCGTGCCCGTCGAGCCCTCCTTCCAGAGGCGCAGGATTACGGTCGTCTTGTCGCCCGTCTCCTTATATGGGTCGGCGTACTGCTCGTCCGTGTCCGGGCGTATGTCCTCCCACTCGCGGCAGCCGAGGGCCTTCGCCCTCTCGCGGAGCTTCTCTGTGAGCTCGCGCTTCTTTATGAGTATGTAGGGCTGGCTCTGCACGCGCCTGTCCGCCGTGTTGCCGAAGCCGACGCGGGTGTTCGCGAGGATTTCGGTGCGTATTGCGCCCCTGCGCCCGCCGGGGGCCGGCGCGTCGCCGTCCCAGTAGGTGTAGGTGGCCGCGTCGCCGTCGACGGCGGCGTTGCGCATGAACTCCTGCACCAGCGAGGGTATGGAGTTGTGCTCGAAGAGCGCGTCGAACTCCGCGTTCACCACGTCCGCCGCCCGGATGAGCCTCCCCGAGCCCGAGGCGGCGTCCACCGGCGTCGCGCGCAGCTTTATCCGCTCGGAGGTTATGCTCGCCACGGTGAAGAGCGTCACGCGCTTGAGGAAGTTGAAGACCGGCGTCGGCAGGCCGTTCGACTCCACGCCCTCCCACTGCCTGCCGACGAAGAAGTTCTCGTTCACCCTCACGGTGTCGTCGAGCCGGATTGCGGCGTTGTAGTCGAGCATCTTCCCGTACTCGCGCCACACGCTCTCCGCCGTGGGCGCGCTCGAGCGTGCCTTCACTGCGCCTCACCGCCCCTTCTCATGAACTCGCGGCTGCCGTAGCGCAGGATGTTCGCGAGCCCCTCGGCGTAGCGCTCCTGCTCAACGTCGGCGCGGGCCGGCTCCGTCCCGGCCGGCGAGGGCGCGGCGGCCATGGCCTCGAGCAGCCTCTCGACGCGCTCCAGGCTCCGCGAGAGCGCCCTCAGCTGCGCCGCGGCGGCCGCGATGAGCGGCAGGGCCAGGGCCAGCAGGCCGGCGATTACGATTTCCGTCATTTCTAATACCCCCTGTAGTTAAGATATCCGGCGGTCGGCTCGCCGCCGTGGATGTACTCGTCGTAGCCGAGCCCCTCCTCCGGCCCGGCGCGGCTCTCGCGCTCCGCCTCCGCCGCCAGCACGCGGCTGACGCAGTAGTACCTCACCGCGTCGACGCGGTGCGTGACCTCGTGCGGCTCGCGGGCGCAGTCGTTCGGGTTGAGCTCGTCGGACTGTATGTCCCGGAGGTCGTCCACCGTCTCCCGGCAGCTCGTGAAGAACATGAGCCCCGGCCTCCCGTCGGGCCGCCTCGCGAGGAGCTCCTTTATCATCATGTGCCCCTGCACGCGGTTGTTGTCCGCCCTCACGAGCGGCACGCCCGCCTCGGCGAAGAGCTCCGCCATAGTGCGGCCCGAGTCCTTCTGCCTCGACCACATATCCGGCGGCGCGAAGGTCGCCTCTATCCGCTCGCCGGGCAGCGTGCGCTCGAGCATGGCCAGCGCCGCGTCCCGGACGATGAGCCCGCTCTTCGCGTACTCGCGGTACATATAGCTCCGGCCGCTCTCGTCGACCGCGAACCAGGCGCAGGCGAACATGTCTAGGCCGTAGTCGAAGGCCCGGTAGCGCCGCCAGCCGCGCGGTATGGCGAAGGGCTCCGCGAGGTGCGTATCCTCCCTGAGCTCCGGGAAATAGTTCCCGCCCAGCGCGTCCCACTCGCCGTACCTGTAGGCCCGGCGCAGGTTCTCCGGCATGGCCGAGAGCATCCTGAGGTAGCCCGGCGAGGACTTCAGGAGCGCCGTATTGTCCTCCACCGTCGCGGGGATGAAGCAGTAGTCGTCCGGATTCTCGTTCTCCTCGGGGTTTTCCCGCCCCGTGATGAAGTCCCGGTCTATGAAGAGCCGCTTCACCCACCTGTGCCCGACGCCGCCCGGATTGCAGGTGACGTAGAAGCGCTTGGGGAAGTCGTTGACGCCGCGCAGCAGCCCGCCGAGGAACTGGAAGGCCCGCCAGGTGAACTGCGTCGCCTCGTCGAGGAAAATCCAGTCGTACTCCTGCCCGTTGTACTCGAGCTCGCTCTGCTCGCCCGCCCAGTGCCCGAAGTGTATGAGGCTGCCGTTCACAAAGTAGAGCGAGTGGAGCGAGCCGTTGTAGCTCGCGAGCGAGGGCTCGACCAGCTTGAGCATGGGCTCGATGTGGTTCGACTGCAATTCCGGATAGGTGCGGCGCATGATGAGTATCCTTATCCCCGGGTAATTGTACGCGCCGAGGAGCGCCTTCGTCCTCACGGCCCAGGTCTTGCCGCCGCCCTTCGCCCCGCCGTAACCGGTGTAGAGCTTCCGCGAGGCGAAGAAGAGCTTCTGCTTCGGGTTCGCCTCCCCGGGGTTCCATTCGTAGACCTCCGCGCTCACTCCGCCGCCCCCCTGCCGACGCCCGAGAGGCAGACGACGAGCTTCTGCTCGCGGAGCGCGGCCTTGTCCGCGTAGCCGCCGTTCTTCTCCTGCTTGAGCGCGTTCATGCAGCCGGAGGAGCGCCCGGACTCGGTGACCATCTGGTTCTCGAGCCAGTCCATGCGCGCCAGGCGCGCCCGCTCGAACTCCTTTTTGAACATCCTGTCTTCGCTGAGTTTTTTGTATTCCTCCTCGCTCAGCCCCAGGCTCAGGAGCATCCCCGCTTCCGTGGGGAAGCGGTTCTCCTCCCGCCTCGCGTTGAAATACTCCTCTATGCCCTGCCGCAGCTCCGCGGCCCGCTGTGTCCTTGTTTTGTGCACCTGACCACCTCCGTGCCTATATTATACACTATTTTGAGCATTTGTCCAGAGGGAATTTACGATTTTCACAGCATTTGCACGAATTTCCGCACATTCAACAAATCGCCCCCTCGAAAGCCGCCCTTTTCGGCGCTAATTTTGTGCAATATAAATAAAACTGTACTGATGTCCAAAAGCACCGTACTAAAGCGCGGCGCACGATTCGCCGCCCGAGCGCCTCCGCCGCCGGTGATGCACAAACTGCAAAACAAAAGCGGGCCCCATGCGGGACCCGCTTTTGCAAAGCTCGGATTATTTACTTCTCTTCGTCCCCGCCGCGCTTTTCCCCGCCGCGGTCGACGGCCCAGACGCCGGAGCGGCAGGCGCCGCACTTGGTGCAGTCGCGCGCGCAGCCGCGCCGCCGCTTCTGCTGCAAATTGCGCAGGGCGAAAACCAGCCAG
>DVKN01000137.1 GCA_018716005.1 Candidatus Scatomorpha stercoravium | reverse complement strand
GGCAAAACGCAGACGGTCATCCTCCCGGCCTACCTCAACGCCCTCTCCGGCAAGGGCGTGCACGTCGTCACGGTCAACGACTACCTCGCCCGCCGCGACTCCGAGTGGATGGGCAAGGTGTACCGGTACCTCGGCCTTTCCGTCGGCCTCATCGTCCACGGCCTCACGAGCGAGGAGCGCCGCGCGGCCTACGCGGCCGACATCACCTACGGCACGAATAACGAGCTCGGCTTCGACTACCTGCGCGACAACATGGCGATTTACAAGAGCCAGATGGTGCAGCGCGGCCACGCCTTCGCCATCGTCGACGAGGTGGACTCCATACTCATAGACGAGGCCCGCACCCCGCTCATCATCTCCGGCAGCGGCGACGAGAGCACCGACCTCTACCGGAAGGCGGACGACTTCGTCCGCACGCTCCGCCGCCTCACCGTCGCCTCCACCGACGACAAGGCCGAGGAGGACGAGAGCCTTGACGCCGACTATATCGTCGACGAGAAGGCCCGCACCGCCACGCTCACCTCGCGCGGCACGGAGAAGGCCGAGCGCTACTTCAACCTCGAAAACCTCGCCGACATCGAGAACTCCACGCTCTCGCACCACATCAACCAGGCCCTGAAGGCCCACGGCGTCATGAAGCGCGACATAGACTACGTCGTCAAGGACGGCGAGGTTATCATCGTCGACGAGTTCACCGGCCGCCTCATGCTCGGCCGCCGCTACTCCGAGGGCCTGCACCAGGCCATCGAGGCCAAGGAGCACGTGGACGTCCAGCGCGAGAACCGCACGCTCGCCACGATAACCTTCCAGAACTTCTTCCGCCTCTACGGCAAGCTCTCCGGCATGACCGGCACCGCCCTCACCGAGAGCGAGGAATTCCAGACCATCTACGAGCTCGACATCGTCGAGATACCGACGAACAAGCCCGTCATACGCAAGGACCACCCCGACGTCGTGTACAAGAACGAGGCCGGCAAGGACAGGGCGATAATCAAGCAGATAGTCGAGTGCCACGAAAAGGGCCAGCCCGTGCTCGTCGGCACCGTCAGCATAGAGAAGAGCGAATACCTCTCCAAGCTCCTCAAGCGCGAGGGCGTGCCGCACAACGTCCTCAACGCCAAGCAGCATGAGCGCGAGGCGGAGATAGTCGCCCAGGCGGGCAAATTCGGCGCGGTCACCATCGCGACGAACATGGCCGGCCGAGGCACGGACATCATGCTCGGCGGCAACGCCGAATACCTCGCGCGCACCGACCTCAAGAAGGCCGGCTATACCGACGAGGTCATAGCCGAGGCGACGGGCTACGCCGACACGGAGAACGAGGAGGTCCTCGCCGCGCGCGCTCTCTTCGCCGAGCGCATGGCGGAGCACAAAAAGGTCACCGAGGCCGAGGCCGAGCGCGTCAAGGCCGCGGGCGGCCTCTTCATCCTCGGCACGGAGCGGCACGAGTCGCGCCGTATAGACAACCAGCTGCGCGGCCGCGCCGGCCGCCAGGGCGACCCGGGCGAGAGCCGCTTCTACCTCGCCATGACGGACGACATCATGCGCCTCTTCGGCTCCGAGCGCATAATGAGCATGATGGACACGCTCAAGATAGACGAGGACACCCCGCTCGACCAGAAGATGCTCACCAACGCCATTGAGCAGGCGCAGAAGACCGTCGAGAGCCGCAACTTCCAGACCCGTAAGAACGTGCTCGAGTACGACGACGTCATGAACGTCCAGCGCAACGTCATCTACGCCGAGCGCAAAAAGGTCCTCGACGGCGAGGACCTCCAGCCGGCCATCCGCAAGATGATAGAGGAGTTCGTCGAGAGCACCGTCGCCGACGGCTTCGCCCAGGAGCATCCGGCCGACCTGCGCGCCGTGAACGAGATACTCGCCCCCTTCGGGAGGCTCTTCCTCGCGCCGGGCGACATACGCCTCACGGAGGACGGCCTCGCCTCGCTCACCGCGGATAAGCTCAGCGGGATGGTCCTCGAGCGCGCCTTCGCCTTCTACGAGAAGAAGGAGGCCGCCCTCGGCGACGCGCCCAACGGCGCGCCGCTCATGCGCGAGGTCGAGCGCGTCGTGATGCTGCGCGTGGTCGACGAGTACTGGATGGACCACCTCGACGCCATGACCGAGCTGCGCCGCGGCATAAACCTGCGCGGCTACGGCGCGACGAAGCCCATCGACGCCTACAAGAACGAGGGCTTCGAGATGTTCGAAGCCATGATACGCGGCATACGCGAGGAGACTGTGCGCCGGCTCTTCATAGTGCGCGTCACGCGCCAGCAGCCCGTGGAGCGCAAGAGCGTCGCCCGGAACCAGGCCGCCAACGTAGGCGGCGAGCCGCAGAAGAAAAAGCCCGTCCGTAAGGTCAAGAAGCCCGGCCGCAACGACCCCTGCCCCTGCGGCAAGCTCAGGCCCAACGGCCTGCCCATGAAGTACAAGGACTGCTGCGGCCGCAACGAGTGAAAGGAGCGCCAATGCCCGTCAACCGCAACGACGAATACAGAGCGGAAAACGCAGCCGGCCGCCCCGGCGTGCGCTATTGCGAGCGCGGCTCCGCCGGCGTCTACGCCTCGTCCGAGCTGCTCTCGCTCCGGGGCGTGAGGCACGGTTTTTCCGCCCGCGCGGGCTGCCCGGAAGGCCTCGGCGGCAATTTTGACCCCCTGCGCGAGGGATGCGACGCCCGGACAGGGCTCGAGAATATCACCCGCTTCGCCCGGTGCTGCGGCTTCAGCGACACGGACGGCGGGGCCTATACGCGCCAGGTGCACGGGGCCCGGGTGCGAACCGTGACAATGGCCGACCGCCGCGCCCACGACGCGGCGAGGGGTGAGGAGTGCGACGGGCTCGTCACCGCCGAGGCCGGGCTGCCGCTCTATATCTTCACCGCCGACTGCGCGCCCGTGCTCATGTGCGACCCGGACGCCGGGGTTATCGCCGCCGTGCACTGCGGCTGGCGCTCCACCGCCGCCGACATACTCGGGAAC
>DVKN01000136.1 GCA_018716005.1 Candidatus Scatomorpha stercoravium | reverse complement strand
CGGCGAAGCTGAGGCGGGCGCGGTCGCGATGTGCGCGGCGGGCGAATCCCAGGGCTGCCAGGCGATAAGCGCTATCGCCGCGCAGGCCGCGAGGGCGGCAAGGCCGGCCATGACGCCGCGGCGCGGCTTTTTCGGCGCGGCGGCCTCGTCTATGAGGCCGTCGGAGATACAGCCCACGGCCTTGAAAATGTCCTTATTTGTCACAAAAGCTCCTCCTTTTCGAGGTATGCGCGCAGCTTTAGCCGCGTGCGGTGCAGCGCGGAGCGCACGGCCTGCTCGCTCACGGAGCAGCGCCGGGCTATCGCCGCGGTGCTCTCGCACTCGAAGCAGCGCTGTACGAATATACGGCGCTCGCGCTCGCCGAGCGTTCTCAGGAAGGCGTCGACGGCCATCGCGAGCTCCTCCGCGTCCAGCCGGTCGCCGACGGAGCCCGGCGCGGGGACGCACTCGGCGAGCTCGTCGAGGACGGCCTCCGCCTCTCCCCCGCCGCGCTTCCGGGCCGCGCCGCGCTCGAGTATGCCCAGCGCGGCGTAGCGCGCGGCCTTCGCGAGCCAGGCGCGCAGCGAGCACGGCCGCTCGGGCGGGATCCGCCGCCAGGCCGCGGCGTAGGCGTCCGCCTCGCACTCCTCGGCGTCGCTCTCGCTGCCCGTGACGTTCCTCGCGACGGCGCGCAGATACGCGCCGTATTTCTCGCGGCAGCGCGAAACCGCGCCCTCGTCCCGCGCGAAAAAGAGCTCGATTATCCCGGCGTCGTCCATGGAGAGCCTCCTTAGCTTGAAAGTACTTTCACCCTTAAAGCAGGGATTTTCCCGCCGACGTTGCGGGGAAAATAAAAGAGCCCGCTTCCGCGGGCTCAGGGGATGTGTGAAACTATGCTCTGAAGGAGCCCGGCCACGGCGTCCACGCCGGCGCCGCGCTCGCCGTCCATGGCCCGGAAAACGCTCCCGGCGATGAAAACCCCGCAGTCCTCGGGCAGGCCGTTCTCGTAGAAGCAGCTGCGGGCGTCTATCTTCTCGAGCTCGATTATATCGTCGTCGTAGTCTATCAGGTCGCACTTGGCGAGGAAGATGCCCTCGACGCGCTCTATGCCCATGGCGCGGAAGTCGGGCCCGAGCGCGCCTATGCCCTCGCCGGCGTCCACGACGAGGTACCAGCAGTCGGCGGCGGGGCGGCCGCGCTAAAAGTCGCGTAAGTGCGTCTCGACGAGGCGCAGCTCCACGCCCTTCATGCGTATCTCGCAGCCATAGCCTGTGCGCCCGCCCGCGCCGCCCCGCTTCGCGACGCCGGCGATGAAATCGAGCAGGGTGCTTATGCCGGCCCGGTCGCCGCCGAGCAGGCCCACGGTGAAAATTTTATTTGCTTCCGCCATTTCGACTCACCTCAATACTTTTCACGCCAGCGCGTCATCTGAAGGCCTCCATGTCCCTATCGAAGAAGGCGAGGCGCTTCCAGAGCGTGAAGTCGGGCGCGAGGGCCTCGGGGAGGGCCTTCACGAGCAGGTCCGGGTTCACGGTCGGCTCCTGTGCCGAGACGGTGCACTCCACCCGGACGCCGCCCTCGCAGCTTTCGAAGGAAAAGTCCCGCGCGTTCCCTGCGAGCTCGAATATGCCCTCGCCGCGCTTCGTGCGGCGCATGACGGGTATGCTCCCGCTCCGGAAGAACTCCTCGAGCAGCTCGAGGGCCGGCGCGTCCTTATCGTATTCCCACACGCCCTCGCAGCGCAGCCATTTTATCCCGGCGGGCTTGCGCTCGGGCTCGTAGCACTCGAGGAAGCGTATCCCCTCGGGCGAGACGGCGTTGAGCTCAGCCGGCAGGGCGGCCGTGTCTATGTCCCGGGAAACGCGGAAGTCCATCAGCTCGCAGACGCTCTCCGTACCCACGCTGAGCGGCACGCATATCGAGATGAGCGCGTGCGGGTTGAAGCCCTCGGAGTAGCGCAGCGGCGTCCCCGCGCGCAGGAAGATGCGCTGCACGACGTGCAGGAGGTCGAGGTGGCTTATGTAGGCGGCCTTGCCGGTCTTTTCAAAACGCAGACGGAGCTTATCCATCGCACTTCACCCCCTTGGGCAGCAGTTCGGCGGCGCCGCAGGCGGAGCACTGGGCGCGGCAGTCCGGGCTGAGCCGGGCCTCGTAGGCCCTGTGCCGCTCGCGGAGCAGCAGAGAGGTCTTCACGCCCATGTTCACGCGGCTCCAGGGGAGGCACTCGTCCTCTCCCCTCTCGCGCGAGGCGTAGAAGGCAGGGTCGAGGCCGCAGTCCGCGAAGGCGGCGAGCCAGCGCTTGAAATCGAAGTAATCGCTCCAGGCCTCCATGCGCGCCCCGCGCCGCCACACGGCCTCGAGCACGTCCCCGACGCGGCGGTCGCCGCGGCTGAGCGCGGCCTCGATGAAGCTCGTGTCGGCGTCGTGCCAGTTGTACTGCACGTTCCTGGCCTTTATGTTCTCGCGCAGGAGGTTCACGCGGCGGCGGTACTCGTCCATCGTCACCTGAGGCTCCCACTGGAAGGGGCTGTGCGGCTTCGGGATAAAGCAGCTCGTGGAGACGGTTATCCTGACGCCGCGCTGCTTGTGCGGCGAATACTCGCGCCAGGTGTGCAGGACCTTGTTCGCGAGCTCGGCGATGCCGAGGACGTCCTCGTCCGTCTCCGTGGGCAGGCCGAGCATGAAGTAGAGCTTTATGCCGTTCCAGCCGCCCTCGAAGGCTATGCGGCAGGTGTTCAGGAGGTCTTCCTCCGTGACGTTCTTGTTAATGACGTCGCGCAGGCGCTGCGTCCCGGCCTCGGGCGCGAAGGTGAGGCCGCCTTTCCTGACCTTCTGGAGGCGGGCCATGAGCTCCATGGAGAAGTTGTCCGCCCTCAGGCTGGGCAGGGAGAGCGAGACCTTGCGCGGCTCGCACCAGTCGAGGAGCCCGTCGCAGACCTCGCCGAGGCGGCGGTAATCGCTGCTCGAGAGGCTCAGGAGCGTGGCCTCCTGGCAGCCGGTATTGCCTATGGCCTCTATGCCCTGCTCTATGAGCTTCCCGGGCGAGCGCGCGCGTATGGGGCGGTATACATAGCCCGCCTGGCAGAAACGGCAGCCGCGCACGCAGCCGCGGAAGAGCTCGACGTTTACGCGGTCGTGGACTATCTCCGTGCTGGGCACTATGGGCTTCGTGGGGTAATAGGCCGCGTCCAGGTCCTCGACGATGCGCTTCGTCACCGTCTCCGGCGCGCCGGGCAGGGGCTTCAGTTCGGCGAGGGTGCCGTCCTCATTATAAATCGGCTCATAGAGGCTCGGGACGTAGACCCCGGGTATCTTCGCGGCCTCGAGCAGGAAGGCGCGCTTCGTCCAGCCCTCGTCGCGGGCCCTCTCAAAGAGGCGCAGTATCTCTATGTCCAGCTCCTCGCCCTCGCCGAGGGCCATGAGGTCCATGAAGGGCGCCATCGGCTCCGGGTTGCAGATGCCCGTGCCGCCGGCGAAGACGAGCGGGACGAGCTCCTCGCGCTCGGCGCTCCTCACGGGCAGGCCGGCCATGTCGAGCATATCGAGCACGGTCGGGAAGGCCATCTCATAGCCGAGCGAGAAGCCGAGCACATCGAATTCGCTCACGGGGTCGCCGCTCTCGAGGGCGTAGAGCGGGATATTCTCCCGCCTCATGGCCTCTGCCATGTCGCCCCAGGGCGCGAACACGCGCTCGCACCAGTATTCCGGCACGGCGTTGATGCAGCCGTAGAGTATGCGCATGCCGAGGTTCGACATGCCTATCTCGTATGTATCCGGGAAGCAGAAGGCCATACGCAGGCGCACTTCCCGCTTGTCCTTTATTATCTCGTTGTACTCCCCGCCGGTATAGCGCGCCGGCTTCTGCACGTTGGGGAGGATCCGCCGGAGGCGTTTGTCCATCGTATCACCCTTTTTCGCAGGCTGGCTGTATTATACCCGCTCCAAAGCGCGATTGCAAGCGCTCATCTCCATTGCATCAGGCAGAGCGCCGCGCCGGCGATGAGCGCGGCGAAGCCGAAGCCCGCCGCGGCGAGGGCCGTCCCGGCTATGAGGAGCGCCGCCGAGGCGAAGAACGAGACCGTCCCCGCCGCGCGCTCCCCCGCGAGCGCGGCGAGGGCGCGGCCTCCGTCGAGCGGCAGGGCGGGCAGCGAGTTGAAGGCGCTGAGGACGAGGCTCATGCCCGCCGAGAGCGGCAGCCTCTCGGCCGATACGATGGCGTACATCAGCCCGGCGAGCGGGCCCGCAAGCGCGCAGAAGGCCTCGCGCGCGCCGTCCGTGCCGCCCGTGCGGCATATGACCGGCCCCGTTACGGCAAGGCGCAGCGCCGTAACTCGCCCGCCCGTCAGGTATATGGCCGCCGCGTGGCCCGCCTCATGGGCGAGCACGGCGAGGGCGAGCGCCGTGAGCTCGTCCGCCGTGAGTATAAATATGAGCGCCGCGAGCAGAAGCACGCCCCCGGCGCTTATTTCAAGTTTTGGTCTTCTCATGAGAGGTAGAACTCCGGATTGTAGTATACCCCGTCGAGCGTGAGCTCGAGGTGCAGGTGCGGGCCGGTGACGTTCCCCGTCGCGCCGACGAGGCCGATGGTCTCGCCCATCTCCACGCTGTCGCCGCCGGTGACGTAGACCTCGGAGCAGTGGGCGTAGAACGTGCGCCAGCCGCCGGGGTGCATGACTATAATGTAGTTGCCGTAGCCCGTGTCCCAGCCCACCATGCCGACGGTGCCCGAGGCGAAGGCGTGGATGGGCTCGCCCGTCCAGGCGGCGAAGTCCGTGCCGTAGTGGAAGAGCACCTCGTCGCGCAGCGGGTGCATACGGTAGCCGAAGCCGCTG
>DVKN01000135.1 GCA_018716005.1 Candidatus Scatomorpha stercoravium | reverse complement strand
TCGGCGGCGGCCTTCAAATCCACGACGACCGCGCCGGTATAGGGCACGCTCCAGCCCTCGGCCTTTTTGAGCGCGGCGAGACGCCTGTTCGCGCGCACGTAGAAGAAATAGGGCACGAAGAGCGCGGCTATAAGCAGCGCGATGCTCCACATCATGAACTGCCCGACATCGAGCAGGGCCATCGCGGCCAAAACCGCCGCGCTCACGCCGCAGCTTATCCGGACATTGCGCTTGAAGCGGCGGACTATTTCAGTGACGCGCGCGTCCGACTGCGCCGGGAGCGGCAGCGTGACGCCTAGGATTATGTTTTTCTTCGGCTTCGCCTCGTTCGTGAGCAGGACGGCCACGAGCACGAGGCAGGGGAACATTATGACAAACCAGATTATAATCGCTGCGGTATCGCCCATTTTAAGCGCCTCCCTTGTACGCCTCGCGGCAGAGCGCGGCGAATTCGTCCTCATCCATACCGGCGAGCCGGGCCTCGGCGGCGATTATCCGGAGAGCGGCGTCGTATTTCCCGCTCAGCGCACCGGCTCCCGGGGAGCCGGCCACGACGGTGCCGCCCCGGCGGTCCGTCGTGATGTAGCCCTCCTGACGGAGCAGGGAATAGGCCTTGCTGACCGTCATCATGTTGACGCCGCACTGCTCGGCCAGCGCGCGTATCGCGGGCAGCTTCTCGCCCGGGGCGAGCTCGCCCGCGGCGATGCCCAGCACCACCTGGTTGCGTATCTGCATATATATGGGCAGCTTGGACGCCATGTCCAGTCTCAGCAGCATGGCAAGACCTCCTTTGTATTAGTCATTATAATACAAACAATACACCATGTCAAGCAAAGAGCGCCCGGCCGGCATGGGACCGGGCGCCCGGCGTTCAGGCCTGGCCCACGCGGCGCCGGAGGACCTTGGGGATGAAGGCGAAGAAGAGGCAGCTCGTCACGACGCAGGCGACGCCGTCGGCTATGGGCTCGCACCAGAAGGTCTGCTCCGCGCCGAGAGCGGCGGGGAGGATGAGTATGGCGGCGAGGAAGACGCTCTTGCGCAGCAGGGAGCAGGCGAGCGAGAGATGCACGCGGCCGAGGGCCGTCGTCTCGTCCACGAGCGTATACTGGATGGCGAGCGGGATTATCATCGCGGTGAAGACCTGGATGAAGCCGACGCTGCGCCTCGCGGTCTCCGCGTCCTGGGTGAAGAGCCGCACGAAGAGCTCCGCCGCCCGGGTGTGCGCCGCCGCGGTCATGAGCACGCAGAATATGAGGGAGAGGAGCGCGATATAGAGTATCGAGCGCTTTATCCGCTCTATGTTCCCCGCGCCGAAGTTGTAGCTCACGACGCTCTGGCAGCCGGCGGTTATGCCGCCCATGGGCATGGAGATGAGCAGGAACCAGCTCTGGACTATCGTCGCGCAGGTCACGAGCACGTCGCCCTCGCCGGGGCCGCCGTAGCGCTGGAGAACGGTATTCAGTATTATGAGTATAATGCTGTCCGTGCTGAGAATTAGGAAGGTGGGGAGGCCGAAGCCTATTATCCGCCGCGCGAGGGCCCAGTCGAGCCCGCGCAGGGCAAGGCGCACGGGGGCCTTCTTCCGCAGGAGGCAGTAGAGCACGAGCGCGGCGGAGGCCATCTGCGATATGACCGTGGCTATGGCCGCCCCGGCGACGTCCATATGGAGCAGGAAGATGAAGACCGGGTCGAGAACGATGTTCAGAACCGCGCCCACGACGACGGTGAGCATGCCGAGCCCGGAGAAGCCCTGGGCGATTATGTAGCTGTTGAGCCCCGTCGCGAGCAGGGCGAAGACCGTCCCGGCCGTGTAGATGGTGAGGTAGGTGTCCGCGTAGCCGAAGGTGGCCTCGCTCGCGCCGAACCACATGAGGAGCTCGTCCTTGAGCGCGAGGAAGAGCGCCGTCAGCACGGCGGAGAGCGCGAGGAGCGTGACGAAGCCGTTGGCCGCGACGCGCTCCGCCTCGTCGCGGCGGCCCTCGCCGAGGCGCATGGCCAGCAGCGGCGCGCCGCCCATGCCGACGAGGGAGGCGAAGGAGCCCAGCAGCGTCACGATGGGCCCGCAGACGCCGACGCCCGCGAGGGCGAGGTCGCCTATTCCGGCGATGTTGCCTATGTACATCCGGTCGACGATGCTGTAGAGCACGCTCACGAGCTGAGCGAGCATGGTGGGTATGGCGAGGCGGCAGACGAGCGGGAAGAGCCTGTCGCGCCCGAGGTCGTTCGTGTGGTGCATGGATATCCCTCCGGCGGGGATTATACGACGTTTCGCGCGGCGAGTAAAGGGGTCTCGCGGGAAAATTTGCGCCCGCGAGGGCAAAATAACGCTTTACTAACGCGGGGAAAGTGATATAATACCGATAGCCAAAAAATTAACCTTACCGAACACTTACGAGGAGGAGAAGCAATGTCGAACCGTATCATGCTCAACCAGACTTCCTACCACGGCGCGGGGGCCGTCCGCGAAATCCCCGGCGAGGTGAAGGCCCGCGGCTTTAAGAAGGCGCTCGTCGTCTGCGGCCCGAGCATACTCAAGCACGGCGTGGTCGCGAACGTGACCGGGCCCATGGACGCCGAGGGGCTCAGCTACGAGATTTTCTCCGATATAAAGGCGAACCCGACCATAGAGAACGTCCAGGCCGGCGTCGCGGCCTATAAGGCCTCCGGCGCGGACTACATCATCGCGATTGGCGGCGGCAGCCCCATGGACACCGCCAAGGCCATCGGCATTATCGCGACGAACCCCGAGTTCGCCGACGTGCGCTCCCTCGAGGGCACCGCGCCCACGAAGAACCCCTGCGCGCCCATTATCGCCGTCCCCACCACCGCCGGCACCGCCGCCGAGGTCACGATTAACTACGTTATCACCGACGTGGAGCGCCGCCGCAAGTTCGTCTGCGTCGACGCGCACGATATGCCCATATGCGCCGTCGTCGACCCGGAGATGATGAGCTCCATGCCCAAGGGCCTCACCGCCAGCACCGGCATGGACGCGCTCACCCACGCCATCGAGGGCTACATCACCCAGGCCGCCTGGGAGATGACCGATATGTTCCACCTCAAGGCGATAGAGCTTATCTCCAAGAACCTCCGCGCCGCCGTCGCGGGCGACCCCGCCGGCCGCGAGGGCATGGCCCTCGGCCAGTACATCGCCGGCATGGGCTTCTCGAACGTCGGCCTCGGCATAGCGCACAGCATGGCCCACACCCTCGGCGCGGTCTACGACACACCGCACGGCGTCGCCTGCGCGATGATGCTCCCGATTGTCATGGAGTATAACGCCGAGTGCACCGGCGAGCGCTACCGCGAGATAGCCCGCGCCATGGGCGTCCGGGGCGTCGACAGCATGACCCAGAGCGAGTACCGCGCCGCCGCGATAGAGGCCGTCCGCAAGCTCGGCGAGGACGTCGGCATCCCCGCGAAGCTCGACGCCCTGAAGGAGGAAGACCTCCCCTTCCTCGCCCAGAGCGCCTACGACGACGCCTGCCGCCCCGGTAACCCCAGAGACACCAGCATAGAAGACCTCACCGCCCTCTTCCGCAAAATAATGTAATGCGGCCGGGCTGTGCCCGGAGACAATGCGTTACGGACGCTTAATATAGTCGGAACTCGCCGCTCGGTAACGTCACCGGGCGGCGAGCTTTATATTTATGCCCAACGCGAAGTCTCGCATCGGGAGCCGAGGCACTCGGCCCGGGCGGCTTTTCCGACGTTTTGGGTGGGAGCATGATTAAGGTGCAGGGACGCCCCGCGCAAAACCGGACACGTGACCTTAATCCACTTAATTTACTTAATTTTTCGGAATGCAAGTGAAAAACGGGGGCCGCAAAGGGCAAGGCGCGCGGAAAAAATTTTGAGTTTTCTGTTG
>DVKN01000134.1 GCA_018716005.1 Candidatus Scatomorpha stercoravium | reverse complement strand
TCTATTATTGGATCGCCGATATAATATGCTGTATCTCCTATAATTGCATACGTATATATATTGTCAGCAATTAGATACAAGGGATTTTTTTCGCTTGTTTTCTTTGCCAGTGCCTGTATTTTCCCTGAAAGTGAAGTTGTATAGCCAACACTCAATCTACCAGTTGATATAACATAGAATCCTTGAATCACGTTACGGCTAACAACGGGAATCCAAAATATACCGCCGCTATTACTTTCGTTACCACTTCCCTCATATGTGAATACGGGCATCGGACAACCCAATGCGTCGACATCAATCCCTAAACTATACATGTAATCTCTGCAGTTGTCTGGCAAGTCTTTTGTAGCAACGTACAAATCATCAGTTAAAAATCCAGACTGTGAATTATTATAGTTAACTTGATAATACTGTTCAATATTTGCATTCCCAATTTGCGCCAGGAGACAAGTAAATAGTACGACAAATAACACAAGCACAGCTTTAGTAAAATTATTGCTTTCTTGTAGTGACGTCATATTAACCTACTCCTAAATCCGTTCAGTTACCTAAAGCAGCAAATACAATCTCAAAAATTAAATATTGCGCTTGCGTATCTATAGTGATATCATGTTAAAGTTTCTGCCCAATTATCATTATATGCCCGTCACTCTTACAGTTGCACCAATTCTTATGCCTATATATCAGCTTTGCACTTTCAAAGGCATCACAACGCTTTCTATCGAGGATTCTATTCATAATTTCTCGGTCATTAATTGTGTTTTTGCACAATTACCCTGTTCAACGCATGAACAACATTAGACACTACTATGAATCGAGTTCAGTATATCATGTAACCAGGAGTGCTGCAACCTGTTATTTCAAATTTTTATGATTTGGTGAACATTACGATTTATCACATATGTAATTGTTAATAATTCACAGTCGCAGGCTAAATCTAACCCTTGTCTCGGGTCTTGCAATTCCCTGTAATCGAGGCCGAGGCGCGCGCTGCTGCGGCGCTGAATACGCGAAAATCCCCCGGTCGGGCGACCGGGGGATACGTTTTTGATTTCCGCCTTACAGCAGGACGGCCGCGAAGGCCTGGAAGGCCATGAAGAGCACGAAGCCGCTGGCAATGGGGGATACGAAGGCGAGCCAGCCCTTTCCGGCGGGGCCGGAGAAAATCTTCTGTCGGATGCCGGTGAACATGAAGGCGACGGCCGTGAAGACCAGCCCGCCAATCACGCCGACGCGCAGCGCCTCGCCGGCGTCAACGAGGCCGGCGGCCCAGGGCATGAGCCAGAAGGTGAGCGCGGCGAGCAGGGCGGTGAGCACCCAGCAGCGGGCCGGGACGGGCTTTTTCCAGTCGAGGTAGCAGTCCGCCACGGCGGCCGCGACGGAGACGGCGGCGATGTTGGGTATGCTGACCAGGGGGATGGTCACCATGTACGGCGCGAAGGTGCGCGCGAGCACGATGGCGAGGCAGGAGATACCCGTGACGGCCGCGAGGACGGTATTGAGCTTGAAATTACCAGCTTTCATCGTTCAGCCCTCCCTTAAGCGCCAATGGCGTCTTTGACGGCGTTGATGATGCCGTTGCTGGTGTAGGTCGCGCCCGCGACGACGTCGACGTCGGCGCTGTTCGCCGCGACGATGGCCGCCGGGATGTCCTCCAGCGCGGTGCCCGGGGCGCTCTCGCTGTTGGACGTGACGGTGACGCCGGTTATCGTGTCGCCGTCCATCGTGACCTCGACGGTTATCGGGCCGGCGAAACCGTCAGCCGTGCCGGTGAGGCCGCCCGCGGAGGGCTCCTCGGCGGGAGCGGCGTACTTCTGCGCGGCGTTCACGGCGTTGACGACGGCGTTCGTGGTAATGGTCGCGCCGGTAATGGCGTCGACGTTGTCGCCCACGGCGAGGTCGCCCTTGCTGTTGACGAGCTGGACGAGGAAGTCCCAGTCGCTGGAGGCTTTCATGCCGAGGCCGTAGGTGTTGTTGTTCTCGAGGATGCTGACGCTGGTGACGAGGCCGTCGTTCTGCACGCCGACGAGCAGGTGGATGTCGGACATGAAGCCGCCGACGACGCTCTCAACGACGCTGCCCTGCTCCCCGACGTAAGCGCCGAGGATATTGCCGCCCTCCTCGTTGGGGACGTACTCGTAGCTGCCGCCGCCGGGGAGCATATAGGCCATCATCTGGTCTATGGTCTCGGCCTTCTTGGCGTCGGCGGTGCCGGCGAGGCCGGCGCTGGCGGCGAAGAGGACGACTGCCGCGGCCAGAATCACAGCGACGGGGATGAGAAGTTTCTTAGCGTTCATTTCCCGGCGCCTCCTTTCATGACGCCGAAGCGCCTCACAGGCAGAGCCTTGTCAAGCGCCCAGGCGCAGGCGTTCATGAGCAGTATCGCGTAGGTCACGCCCTCCGGGAAGTTGCCGAAGGTGCGGAAGAGGACGGTCAGCGCGCCGCAGCCGATGCCGTAGACTATCTGGGCCTTGGGCAGGGCCGGGCTGGTGGCGTAGTCGGTGGCCATGAATATCGCGCCGAGCATCGCGCCGCCGCCGAGGACGGAGTAGGCCATCCAGAGCAGGGCGTTGTCGCCCTCGCAGAAGATGAGGCTCAGCACGGCGAGGGTGCCCATGTAGGCCACGGGGATGCGCCAGCTGATGACCCTGCGGTAGAGCAGCCAGGCGAAGCCGATAAGCAGCGCGAGGATACACACCTCGCCAATCGTGCCGCCGTGCTTGCCGAGGAGCATATCCACGAGGCTCACGTCGGGCAGGTTGCCGAGGTTCATAGTCTGCATCGGGGTAGCGGAGGCGACGAAGTCGACGTTCCCGAAGGCGAAGGCGTCGATGGCCTCGGTGGCCCCGGCGCGGGTGATGGTGGCGGGCCAGAAGAGCATCATGAAGGCCCTGCCGCCGAGGGCGGGGTTGAAGACGTTCTGGCCGAGGCCGCCGACAAGGCCCTTCACCACGATGATGGCGAAGGCGTCGCCGGCGATGAGCGCCCAGTAGGGGCAGCTGTCCGGCACGCACATGGCGAGCAGGACGCCGGTGACGACGGCGCTGAGGTCGCCGACGGCCGGCTTGCGCCCGGTGACGAGGCAGAAGAGCGCCTCAAAGACCACGCAGGCCGCCGCGGATATGACCACGAGCACGAGCGAGCGCAGGCCGAAGAGGATGATGGCCGCTATAAGGGCCGGGACCAGCGCAATCAGGACGTCGGCCATTATTTTGCGCGTAGTCTCGTTATTCCTTATATGGGGAGCCGCGGTAACTGTGAAGTTCACGCTCATTTTCCTCCCTTCTTAAGCATATGCTTGGCTTCCACGAAGGTCGCCGTAAGCGGGAGCTTGCCGGGGCAGACGAAGGAGCAGCAGCCGCATTCCATGCAGTCGTTGAGGTAGTACTCGTCGAGCATGGCCTTGTCGCCGGCCAGGGCGTAGCGGTAGAGGTAGAGCGGCTGGAGGTACATGGGGCAGACGTCCACGCACTTGCCGCAGCGGATGCAGACGGGGTCGGCCGCCGCGTCGCACTCGGCCGTGAGGCAGAGTATGGCGTTCGTGCCCTTGACGACGGGCACGTCCAGCGTGTCGACGCCCTTGCCCATCATGGGGCCGCCCGCGATGACCTGCTTCGTCTCCTCCCTGATGCCGCCGGCCGCCTTTATGACGTCGGCGAAGGAGGTGCCGATGCGGACGAGCATATTCTTGGGCTCGTTGACGCCGTCGCCGGTGACGGTGACTATCTTCTCGAGCAGGGGCTGGCCCTTGGTCACCGCGCGGTAGACGTTCGCGGTGGTGGTGACGTTGAAGAGGGCGCCGCTGCGCGCGCCGGGGGCGACCTCCTTGCCGGTGACGGCGAGGATGAGCTGCTTCTTCGCGCCCTGGGGATAGCGCGTGGGCAGGACGCGGACCTCGACGCAGTCGTCCTCGGTGAGGGCGGCGCGCAGGGCCTCGATGGCCTCGGGCTTGTTGTCCTCGATGGCTATGATGCTGCTCTTGGCGCCCAGCAGCTTGCAGAGCATGCGCGCGCCGCCGATGACGTCCTCGGTAAAGCAGCACATCTCGGTGTCGTCGCTCGTGATATAGGGCTCGCACTCGCAGGCGTTGATAAGCACGTCGGCGGTCTTGCCGGCGGTGGAGGCTATCTTGGAGTTGGTCGGGAAGGCCGCGCCGCCCATGCCGACGATGCCGCACTCGCGGACAAGCTCGGCAACCTCCTTCGCGCTGAGGGACTGCCAGTCGGGATGCCCGGCCATGGGCGCGGGGGTATCCTTGCCGTCGTTCTTTATGATAACGCACTTCACGCGCTCGCCGCCGGGGATCTCGCGCTCCTCAATGGCGGTGACGGTGCCGGAGACGGTGGCATGTACGGGCGAGGAACGCGCGTCGCCGTCGCCTATCTTCTGGCCCATGAGAACGGCGTCGCCCACCTTGACCAGCGGCTCGCAGGCGGAGCCGATGTGCTGGCGGAGGGGGATACAGACCGTCTCCGGGGCCGGAACAGGCACCGGCGCGCCGCCGCGCGACATCTCCTTATGCCCGTCCGGGTGGATGCCGCCGCCAAACAGCTGTTTCATATTCTCACCTCTCTAAATACTAAAGCGGAAACGGAGAAAGCCGATTGGCTCGCTCTATTCTTCGTATAGATACTCCCCGAAACCCTCGCTCATTATGAGCTCGCCGTCGGGGGCGATCCAGAGCGCCTCCGCGCCGGGGAACTCCGCGAGCAGCTCCGTGCCGGACTCGCGGTCCATGCAGAAGAGCGCCGTGGAGAGCGCGTCGGCGGCGCCGGAATCGGAGTAAATGACGCTCACTGCCCGCCAGAGCGTGGGCGGAGTCAGCGTCGCGGGGTCGATGATGTGGCAGTAGCGCACGCCGTCGACCGTATAATAGCGCTGATAATCGCCGCTGGAAACCAGGCTGCCCTCGGATATGTTCACCCTCAGCAGGTATTCGCTGGCCGTCCCGTCGGGATCCTGCACGCCTATGACCCAGGCCGAGCCGTCGGAAGGCTTCGGGCCGGTGGCGCAGACGTTCCCGCCCACGCTCACGAGCAGGCCCTCCGGCAGGGTCTCGCAGACCCTCTGCACGGCGTAGCCCTTGGCCACGGCCCCGACGTCGAGGCTCGCCTCGCTGTCGGTTATCTGCACGGTGTTCGCCTCGTCGTCTATGACGAGCCTGTCGAAGCCCGTGTGCTCCATGGCGCTCTCGAGCTCCGCCATGTCGGGGAGATAGGCCTCCTCGGGGTTGTCGATGCCGTACTCGCGCGCGTCGTGCCAGACGGAGAGGACGCTGCCGAGCATGACGTTGGTCTTCCCGCCGGTCTTCTCATACATGTCGCGGCAGAACAGGAGCAGGTCTATGATTTTCTGGTCGACCTCGACGGGATCTCCCCCGGCGTTGTCGTTGATCGTCTTGATGTTGTTGACGCCCTCGTAGTCGTTGTAGATGTCGTAGAGCTCGTGATATGTCCGGAGCTCGTCCTTGAACGTCTGGACCTCGGCCTCAAACTCCTCCTCGCTGGAGGAATAGCCCAAGACGGTCGTAACTGTGTCGAACAGCTCGAGGAAGCTGGCCTGATAGCGTGTGAGCTCGGCGCCGTCCGACGGCTCCGTCCCGTCCTCGGGGACGGAGCAGCCGGTCAGGGCGAGCAGCAGCGCGGCTATGAGCAGCGCCGCCGCCCGCTTGAGGGACCCGCGTCTGTGGGACATGGCTTACGCAGCCTTATTCAGCACGGCGACGAAGTCGTTGATGTTCATGGTGCAGCCGGCGACGAGGTCGACTTCGCTCTCGGCGACGTGGCCGTTCTCCGGGTTGACCTCAGTGGCAGCAACCTCGGCGACGGTCTTGCCGATGCAGTACTCCTCGAAGAAGTTCGTCTGCTCGAACCACTCCTTGCCTATCGGAGAAGCGCCGCGCATGTTGTAGTCGTCCTCGAGGTCGGTCTTCGTGGTGACCGCCACGTTCTCCTGGTCGTTCGTTATCTCGCCCGCGGTGTTGATGTTTATCTTGGTCTGCACGCAGTCGAGCTCGATGTCGGTGATGGTGCCGTCAGCCGCTATGGTGTAAGCGCCGGCGGTGGTGTCGCACTGGGCGAGGCCGTCGCCCTCTTCGCTCGCGGACTTGCTGGAGTCGCTCATCGCGCTCACGGAGTGCAGGTACAGCGTGTCGCCTTCCTTCGCGCCGTTCACGCGGGCCTTGTCGCAGGCGCCAACGACGCCGGCGATGAAGTCGCCGAGGGGCATCGTGATGCCGGCAATGAGGTCGGCGTCGGTCGCCTTGCCCGCGTCGTCGAGGGCTATACCGGCAACCTCAGCCGGGGTCTTGCCGATGCAGTAGGCCTCGAGGGCCTCGACCTGCTCGAACCACTCCTTCGCAATGCCGCTCGCGGAGCGCATCGCGTAGTCGTCCTTGAGCTCCATCTTGCTCAGGTATTCGGTGCCGACCTCGGTCACGAGCTGGCCGGCGGCGTCGAAGTTAACCTTGCACTGAATCGCGTCGATCTTGCAGTCGACAATCACGCCCTCGCTGTTGAGGGTCACGGCGTAGATGTCCACGTTCGCCTGGGCGAGGCCGTTCGCATCAGCCGTAGCGTTGCTGGAGCCGCTGTGGCCGAAGGCCAGGTTGGCTATCATGTTGAAGCCCATGGCCAGCTCGCCCTCGGGGATTTCAAGGGCGGGGGCGGCGGACTTGTTCAGCACGGCGACGAAGTCGTTGATGTTCATGGTGCAGCCGGCGACGAGGTCGACCTCGCTCTCGGCGACGTGGCCGTTGTCCGGGTTCACCTCAGTGGCCGCAACCTCGGCGACGGTCTTGCCGATGCAGTACTCCTCGAAGAAGTTCGTCTGCTCGAACCACTCCTTGCCTATCGGGGAAGCGCCGCGCATGTTATAGTCGTCCTCGAGATCGGTCTTCGTGGTGACCGCAGTGGCCTCCTGATCGTTCGTTATCTCGCCCGCGGTATTGATGTTGATCTTCGTCTGCACGCAGTCGAGCTCGATGTCGGTTATCGTGCCGTCAGCCGCTATCGTGTAAGCGCCGGCGGTGGTGTCGCACTGGGCGAGGCCGTCGCCCTCTTCGCTCGCGGACTTGCTGGAGTCGCTCATCGCGCTCACGGAGTG
>DVKN01000133.1 GCA_018716005.1 Candidatus Scatomorpha stercoravium | reverse complement strand
ATCGGTCAGGATGACCAGCACGTGCATGTCCTTCTCAAAGGCCAGGTACTCGGCCGCGGTCAAAGCCATACGCGGGGTGGCGATACGCTCGACGGCGGGGTCGTTGGCGAGGTTCGAGAACACGACGGTGCGGTCTATTGCGCCCGTGCGGCGGAAGTCCTGTATGAAGTACTCGGACTCCTCGAACGTGATGCCTATTGCGGCGAACACGACGGCGAAGTTCTCGTTCGCGCCAAGCACCCTCGCCTGGCGCGCTATCTGCGCGGCCAGTGCCGCGTGCGGCAGGCCGGAGCAGGAGAAGATCGGCAGCTTCTGGCCGCGGACCAGCGTATTCAGGCCGTCTATCGTGGAGACGCCCGTCTGGATAAACTCCGCGGGGTAGGCCCTGGCCGCCGGGTTCATCGGCAGGCCGTTGATGTCGCGGTGCGCGTCGGCCAGTATCTCGGGGCCGCCGTCGATCGGCTCGCCCATGCCGTTGAAGACTCGGCCCAGCATGTCCTCGGACACGCCCAGCTCCAGCGGGTGGCCCAGGAAGCGGACCTTCGTGCCCGCAAGGTTGATGCCCTGCGCGGACTCGAACAGCTGCACGACAGCTGTGTCGCCCTCGACCTCCAGCACCTTGCAGCGCCTTACTTCGCCGTTCGGAAGCTCAAGCTCGCCCAGCTCGTCGTAGGTGACTCCTTCGACCTGCTTGACGACCATCAGAGGATTCGCGACCTCGCGTATCGTCTTATACTCTCTGATCATTCGTCCTCACCTCCCTCGGCTATTTCGGCTATCTCGGCCTTCATCTCGTCGATTATCTCATCGTAGGTCTTCACGACCTCGTCCTGAGGCACCATCTTGGCGCGGCCTATGCGCTCGCGCGCGGGTATATTGAACAGCTTGTTCATGTCCGCCCCGGAGCCTATCGCCTCGCGGCAGACCGTGTCGTACTGCAGCACCATGTCCAGCAGCCGGAACTGCTTCAGGTAGCTCGAGTACGCGTCCTCGTCGATGAACGCGTTCTGCTGCAGGAAGTCCTCGCGTATCATCTTGGCGGTCTCCATCGTCAGCCTGTCGTTCGGGCTGAGCGCGTCCTGGCCGACCAGCCTGACGATCTCCTGCAGCTCGGCCTCCTCCTGGAGGATATGCATGGCCTTGTCGCGGTTCTGCATGTACTTCGCGCCGAACTCGCCCTCGTACCAGGGCTTGAGCGTATCGACGTACAGCGAATACGAGGTCAGCCAGTTGATGGCCGGGAAGTGACGCGCATAGGCCAGGGACGAGTCGAGCGCCCAGAAGACCTTGACTATACGCATCGTCGCCTGCGATACCGGCTCGGACGTGTCGCCGCCCGGAGGCGAGACAGCACCGATGGCCGTTACAGAACCCCTTCTCTCGTCGGAGCCGAGGCACTCGACCACGCCCGCGCGCTCATAGAACTGAGCCAGACGGCTCGCCAGATACGCGGGGTAGCCCTCTTCGCCGGGCATCTCCTCGAGTCGGCCGGACATCTCACGCAGGGCCTCGGCCCAGCGGGAGGTGGAGTCGGCGAGGACGGCCACGTCGTAGCCCATGTCGCGGAAGTACTCCGCTATGGTAATGCCGGTATAGATTGACGCCTCGCGCGCCGCGACGGGCATGTCGGAGGTGTTCGCTATGAGCACCGTGCGCTTCATCAGAGGTTCGCCGTTCCTCGGGTCGGTCAGCTCGGGGAACTCCATAAGGACGTCGGTCATCTCGTTGCCGCGCTCGCCGCAGCCTATGTAGACGACTATGTCGACGTCGGACCACTTCGCGAGCTGGTGCTGCACGACGGTCTTGCCGGAGCCGAAGGGACCGGGGACGGCGGCGGTGCCGCCCTTGGCTATGGGGAAGAGCGTGTCTATGACGCGCTGTCCGGAGTTCATGGGGCGGTTCGGGGTGTGCTTCGCCGCGTAGGGGCGGGGCACGCGGACGGGCCAGCGCTGGATGAGGTTGAGCTCATGCGTCTCGCCCTTGTAGTCCTCGAGGACGGCGACCGTCTGCTCGACTGTGAAGTCGCCGCTCGCGACGCTCTTTATTACGCCGCTCATCCCGGGGGGCACCATAATCTTGTGCAGCACCGCGGGGGTCTCCTGCACGGTGCCTATGACGTCGCCGCCGGAGACGTGCTCGCCCGGCTGCGCCACGGCGTCAAAGTGCCATACGCGGCTGCGGTTGAGGGCCGGGACCTGGACGCCGCGGGCTATGCACTCGCCCGTGAGGTCACGGATCTCCGGCAGGGGGCGCTGGATGCCGTCGTAGATGTTCTCCAGCATACCGGGGCCGAGCTCGACGGAGAGCGGCATACCGGTGGTCTCGACTTCGGCGCCGGGGCCCAGGCCCGAGGTCTCCTCGTAAACCTGGATGGAGGCGCTGTCGCCGGCCATGTTCAATATTTCGCCTATGAGCCGCTGGCTGCCCACGCGGACGACGTCCGACACGTTGGCGTCGGCAAGTCCCTCTGCGACGACCAGCGGGCCCGATACTTTCGTTACAATTCCGCTCATCTGCAAACCTTCTTTACAAAATATCTGTCCCAACGGCTTTCTCGACCGCGGCCTTCAGCGCGCTCTGGCCGAGACCCAGGGGGCCTTCCCGCCCGGGTATGAGGATGATCGCGGGACTTGGGACGTCCTTGTACCTCGCGATCTCGTGCTCGAGGTATTCTGCCAGGTTCTCCTCGACGTAGATGATGGCGTACTCGTCCTCGCTCTCGCGGGTCACGCGGCGGAAGACCTCGCGGGCCTCCTCCTGGCCGGTCGCGGGGAAGACGTCGAGGCCCAGGGCCTTGAAGCCCATGACGGTGTCGGCCCCGCCTATAACGGCTATTTTAAGCATTTATATCACGCAGCCTTTCCCGTATGACCTCGGGCTCTATTCCGCCCAGGCGGCCGGTGAGGATCATCCTCGCGGCCGTTATCTCGCTCTCGAGCAGGGCGAGATATTCCGCCACCGGCTCCGCGCCGAAGGGGATCATCTTCGCGCCCGCAAGGTACGCGCTGACGGCGTTGTCGCACTTGAGCTCGAAGGCCGTCATCGCGCCGCCCTTCATGGCCTGCGCGCCCAGCGCCGCGGCGTTCTCCAGCGGCGTGGCGTTGAAGGCCGCGGCGAGCGAGTCCGCGCTCTCGGCGGCTTTGGCCAGCACGGCGCAGTCCACGCTCCCGCCGGGGACCATGGCCGCGAGCATGAAGCCCGCGTCCTTGCCCATGCGCACCGTGCGCACGGCGGCGCGAAGGTTCGCGCTGTCTATGAGCGTGCGCACGTAGCCGGCGAGGAAGGCGCTGCCGCTCGCGGCGGCCAGGGCCGTCAGCAGCTCAAAATAGCGCCGGTCGAGCTCGAAGTCCGCGGTCTGGGGGTTGCCCGTGCGCGCGAGCACCTCGGCGGCGGCCGTGTAGGCCTCGGCCATGTCGGCCGGGAGGGAGCTCATGCCGCCCTCCTCGCTCGTATACTCGCTGAGCTTCCCGGCCGGGACGCGGCCGCAGTCCGAGAGGATGCCCTCGCAGTCCAGGCCCATGGCGCGGCCCTTTATGAGGGTTTTTATATTGTGGTAGTCGTATTTGGCCCTGAAGATGTCCACGACCTCGCTCTGAGGGCTCATGCCCGCCAGCTCGGCGAACACTTCGGCCCTGCGGCGGGAGAGCGCGGCGTCCACGCCGCGTCCGTCGCAGCCGGACATATCCTCATAGCCGCAGTCAGTCAGCAGCTTCGCCGCCTCCTGAAAGCTGGGCGCGGAGAGCATTCGGTCCATCCGCTCCCGGGTGAGCATACCGGCCTCCCTCGCCCGCAGCATACTGGAGAGCATCAGGTATGCGGTATCCTTTACTTTCTTAGCCAAGACCTTACCTCCCTGCCCGTCAAATTCATGCTGCCAAGCGCAGCCTCAGCCCTCAAAGAGCACCTCCGCCACGCGGGCGGCCAGCTCGCCGCGGCTGAGGTCGAGCAGGGTGTCCACGGTGCAGTTGACCTCTATGTCGCCCTGCTTGAGGACGAGGCCGCCGGACATCTCGCGCGTCTCGGCGGAGAGCGTCAGCATACCGGGCAGGTTGCGCTTCGCGAGCAGCTCGTTCGCGGCCTTGACGGCCTTCGCGCCGACCGCGGCGGCGTCGCGCGCGTTGAGCACGACCTCCTCCTGGCCGGTTACGGCGGCTTCGCCGGCCATGCGGGCGAGGAAGCCCACATAGTCGCGCTCTGGCAGCTCGGCAATCTTCTCCCTCGCGAGGTCGAAGGCGCGGCTGACCGCCTCCTGCTTCATGTTGAGTACGCTCTTCTTGGCCTCGAGGCGGGCCGTGCGGTCCATGCGCTGGACACGCTGTTCCGTATCCTTAACGCCCTCGCGCACGAGGCGCCAGTATTCGTCCTGGGCCTTCTTCTCGGCCTCCGCCTTTACGGCCGCTATGCGCTCGTCGGATTCCTTCCTGACGGCGGCGCACTCGGCCTCGGCGTCGGCGAGGATGCGCGAGGTTATCTTATCTATACCTTTCATGGCACTGACCCTCGCTGGGCAACATCAGCCGATGTTGAGGATCATGAGCATGGAGGCCAGCAGCGAAAGGATGGCGTAGAACTCGACGGTGATGCAGAGGACCATGCCCTTGGACCAGTCGTCGGGCTTCTTGGCCAGCAGGTTGATGGACGCCGCGGCAACCTTGCCCTGGGCGATGGCGGAGAGCCAGCCGCCGAGAGCCATCGGGATGCAGGCGACGAAGTACCTGAGGCCTTCGGTGACGGTCATGTCGACGATGCTGCCGTCGAGCAGGCCCATGGAGAAGCTGGCGAAGAACCAGACGACCAGGCCGTACAGGCCCTGGGTGCCCGGGATGACCTGCAGGATCATGACCTTACCGAACTTGCTGGGGTCCTCGCAGAGGAGACCCGCGCCCGCCTCGCCGGCGATGCCGGTGCCGATTGCGGAACCTACGCCCGAGAGGGCAGCCGCCAGGCCAGCGCCCAGCAGGCCGAGAGCCATACCACCGAACTGTTCAAGAAACATTTTACTTTTCCTCCTCTTATTTGTCGTTGGTGACGCTTACGTACGTGGTGTTGATTGCGAGCGGCCTGAAGGGCTTGCCGCCGTCCTCGTAGAACTTGCCGAAATACTCCAGGCACTGGAGACGGAGGTCGTGGACGAAGCAGCCGAGCAGGTTGAGCGCGAAGTTGAGCGCGTTGCCCACAATGGATATCAAGAGGAACACGAAGATGTTCCCCGCTATGGCGCCGATGGTGTTGAAGACCTGAGCGATGACGCTGCCGGCCAGCATGAGGGCCATCAGACGCGAGTAGCTGAGTATGTCGCCGAAGTAGCCGGTGACGCCGTTGTATATGGCGCCGATAAAGCCGGAGATTATGCCGAAGCCCTTCTTGCCCCTGGCCGAGCCGATGAAGAGCATCACGGCGCCGATGACTATGACCACGGGCACGCCCGCGACATTGCCGACGCCCAGCGCGAGGCAGGCGATGCCGATGAAGAGCACGAACCAGGTGCCCTCCTCGAAGACGGCCGAGAAAATCTCGCCGCGCTTCACCTTTATCACGACGCTGATTATCATGCCCGTGATAATCTGCACGAAGCCCAGGCACATCGCGCCGATAAGTATCATTATCGTGTCGTTGAGCGGCGTGAAGAGCGCGGGCAGGCCGGTCCAGGTGGTGTCGGGGTTGATAATCTGGGCTATCTGGAGCGGCGCGTCGGAGAAGAGGCCGCCCGTTATCGCGCCCCATATCGTGGTCGAGATGCCGCACCAGAGCATGAGCTCGAAGAAGTTGCGCATGCCCTTGCGGGGCTTGGCCTTCAGGAGCATGACGGCCGCGGCGATAATCATGAGCACGCCGTAGCCCATGTCCGCGAGCATGATGCCGTAGAACAGTATGAAGAACGGCGCCATGAGCGGGTTCGGGTCGACGTTGTTGTAGGCCGGGAGGGAGTACATCTCCGTGACCATGTTGAGCGCGCGGGTGAACCTGTTGTTCTTGAGGAGCACCGGCACGTCGGGGATTTCGTCCTCCGTGGGGTCGGCGGTCTCCCACGCGCAGTCGTACTTGCCGAGGATGCGCGCGAGCTCGTCCACCTTCTCGGCCGGGACCCAGCCCTGCAGGAGGACGGTGGTCTCGGTGCCCATGAGCTTCTCCTCCGCCTCGGCGCGGGAGATGCGGGTCGCTATCGTCTCGCTCCTGAGCTTGAGCTCGTCGCGGTGGGAGGCGAGCTGGGCTATCTCCGCGCCCAGCTGCTGCTGGCGCGCCGCGAGCTCGGCTATGCGCGACTGCGCCTTCGCCGTCTCCTCGCGGGCGGTGCCGGAGTACTCGCCGGGGGACATGATGTTGAAGCCGAAGGGCCTGAGCGCCTCGAGCGCGGCGTCATACTCGTCCTTATAGCAGATGAGAGCCATGTAGCTCAGGCTCTTATCCGCCGAGACGGGGATGAGCTGCGACTCCGGCGCGGCGGCGGCGAGGGCGATATCCGCGTCGGCGGCCGACGCCGTCGCGGGCAGGCTTGCCGTCGCGAAAACAGTCTTCTCCGTGCCCTTGCAGCCGAGGGGCACGTCGAGGTCGAGCCAGGGCGCGAGCGCGGTGACGGCCGTCTCCAGCCTCGCCGTCTCGCTCTGGCAGCGGCGGATTTCCTCCGCCTTGCCGGTGACTTTCTCCGCGATGGCCAGGTCCTCGCGCACGCGGCTCTCGTCGAGCACCGCGTCCGCCTTCGCCTCGGGCAGCGGCTTCAATAAGCCGCCCTTTGCCGGGGCGTACCTGTCCATCAGCCGCACGGCGTCCGTCAAAAGGGCGTGGTCCGCCCTGTCGCCGCCGAGCGTCCTGCTCGTGCAGCGCTCGAGCGTGGAGAACTCCCCGCCCTCCAGCTCGGTCGGCTCCGAGAACTCCACGCAGCCCAGCAGAAGCAGGTCGCGCAGCAGAGCCTTTCGCTCCCGGGCCATGACGGCCAGACGGAGCTTTTTCATCTTTACGATCGCCATATCAGCCGTTCACTACCCTTTCCACAATGAGCGCCGCGGCCTTATCCATCCGCGCGTCGGCCCGCGCGCGCATGGCGGCCTTCTTGTTCTCCGTGTCGGAGGCCAGGGCCATAGCGTCGGCCTTCGCCTTTTCGTCGGATTTGCTGCGCAGCTCCTTTACTTCGGCCGCGGCTTTCTTCCGCGCGGCGTCCATCGCGAGCTTACCCTCCTCCGCAGCCGCGGCCTCCGCGGCTTTGGCAGCGGCGAGAGCGTCGGCCTTCATCTGCTTGGCGGCAGCCTCGGCCTC
>DVKN01000132.1 GCA_018716005.1 Candidatus Scatomorpha stercoravium | reverse complement strand
GCGCTCGAATACGACGACTGCTTCGAGGCGGGGATGCTCGCCTGGCTCTACGGCGTGCACCGCTGCGCGCTGATGGGCTACGAGCACGTCGGGGCCTATGTGGGGCGCGTCACGGCCATACTGGTCCGCTGCGCCGCCGCTGCCGCGCTGGAGACGGAGGCCATACTCGCCGAACACGGCCTGAAGCGCTGGGAGCTCGACCGGGACGGCCTCCCCGAGCGGTACTGAGGGGGGCGCGGCCATGTTCGTCAGCCTCGACCCCGTGCGCGCGACGCACCTCAAATACGCCTTCAGATACGCCCTCGAGCTCATGGAGTCCGAGCTGGACCGCGTCGAGAGGCAGGTCGTATATCTCCACTGCGGCCTCGCCGGGAACGGGCGCAGCATAGGCTTCGGGAAAATAGCCGAGTGGTTCTCCCTCCCCTCCGCCTCGGCGGCGGAGGCGGAATACGTCCGCGCCGTCGTGAAGCTGCGCGCCGCGATACCGGGCAGCCGGCTCGAGAACTGGATTTCGGCCTACCGCCGGGCCTATAAGCCCCTCTCGCGCGCGGATTTCCGCGTCGACCCGTATATGCCCGTCCCGGTCTGGGACGGACGCGAGCCGCTCAGCGCGGCCGCGGCCATGGAAAGTGAGGAAAGCTTATGCGCTATATAGTCTTCGACACCGAGACGCCGAACGCCCGCAACGACCGCATGAGCCAGATCGGCGTCTGCGTCGTTGAGAACGGGGCCGTGACGCGCTCCTTCGGCTCGCTCGTGAACCCCGAGTGCGGCTTCGACGCCTTCAACATCTCGCTCACGGGCATAAGCCCCGCGGCCGTGCGCGGGAAGCCCTGCTTCGCCGCGCTCTGGGAGGGCGGGCTCGGTGAAATGCTCTCCGGCGGCGTCCTCGCCGCGCACAACGCGCCCTTCGACATGGCCGTTCTCGCCAAATGCCTCGCGCACTACGGCATCGCCTGGCGGCCGAGGGCGGAGTACATAGACACCGTCCGCCTAGCGCGGGCCGTCTTCCCGGAGCTCCCCAACCACAGGCTCGACACCGTCGCGGGCTATCTCGGCATAGAGCTCGACCATCACGACGCGGCCAGCGACGCCATGGCCTGCGCGCGGATACTCATAGAGAGCGAGAGACGTGGCGCGGCGCTCGATAGCTTCGTGCGGGGCTACGACCTCGCGGCGCGGCGCACCGTCGCCCCGGCGCGGTGACGCCCGCGGAGAGCGCCCTGCTGCCGCTCTGGTGCAGGGCAAAATGCGCGCTCGAATATCCCGCCCTCGGCGTGGGCGGGGCGGACGCCGGAATAATAAGGGGCCTGCGGGCGGATTTCTCCCTCGCGAGGCGAAGCGACGCGCTTCTTTACGCGCTGCGCGAGCTGCTGCTCGCCGCCGCGGCGGAGGAATACCTCGCCGGGCATCCCCGGGCGGCCATCGTGTCCCTCGGCTGCGGGCTGGATACGCTCCCGCGCCGGCTGGGTCCGGCGCATGGCGCGCGCATATATGTCGACCTCCCCGAGGTCATCGCGCTGCGCCGGCGGCTCCTGCCCGAGGCCGAGGGCGAGACCTATATCGCCGCCGACCTGGCCCGGGGCGGCTTCCGGGAGCCGGTACCGGCGGGGGACGGGGCCTTCTTCCTCATGGGCGGGCTCCTCTGCCATCTGGACGCGGGGGCCTCCGCGGGCCTCCTGGGCGGCCTGGGCGCGGATTATCCCGGCGCGGGGCTCGCCTTCGACGGGCTCTCGCCCATAGCGAGGCGGCTTGCGGGCATGGCCTCCGCCCTCCCCGGCGAGGCGGAGCTCTCGCGCCGCTGTTCCCTCTCCGTTAAGCGCGTAAAGCGCCTCCCGGACGCCTTCGCCGCCGTCCCGGCCGGGCGGAGGCTGCGCCTCGCCGCGCTGCTCTATACCGGCGCGCTGCGGTTCTACGCGGGGCGCTGCGGGCATAATATGGCCTGAGGTGATGGGGATGGGCTGCCTTTTCTCGGAGCTCAGGTGCAAGGAGGTCATCGACCTCAAGAGCGGGCTGCGCCTCGGCTACGTCTGCGACGCGGAATTCGACCCCTGCTCCGGGCGGCTCTGCGCGCTCATAGTCCCCGGCCCCGGCCGCGCCGGCGGCCTCCTCGGCCGCGAGGACGACTACGTCATACCCTGGGACTGCATAACCCGCCTCGGCGACGACATAATCCTAGTAGAACTCCCCGAACCCCCCGCCAGAAAGAAACGCGATAAGCGCCCGCTGATATACTGAAATACAGGCGTAACACCCGGCATCGCTCCGACGTGGTATAATGCCTCGTGAAAGCGAGGTGCGCGCATGAGCCAGTGTACTTTTATCGCGGCGGACGTGCCGCTCGAAGAAATACGCGACCGTTACACACGGGCCCTGTCCCTGCGAGAGGCGGTCAGAGCCGGCGTCATGTCCGGGCGGGCCGCGCGAAGGGCGGGCGCCGGCGCCGACGAACCGGGCGTTGTGATAAGCTGCGTCCTGCGTCCCGGCGAGGACCCGGCGGACAACTTTTCGCTCCTCGAGTTCCCGTTTGCGCGCCGCTACTGCGGCATGGACTATGCCGTGAGCATTGAAATGGGCTTTACCAAAACAAATGGCCCCGGCGATATGACGCCCGAGAAGGCGGAGCGCATAGCGGACTATGTGCGCGAGGTTTTGACGCGCACGGACGCGGTGGAGCTGTGGACGGTTTGGCTCTCCGGCTACGACCCTCCGCGCATAAAAGAGCGCCGCGTCTCGCTCCGGGACTTCAACGGAGCGGACGTGGAGGAAATTTACTCCTCCTCGTGCTGGCCTGCTGACGACATAATAAACCTGTACGGCGGCGAACGCCCCACCTATCACCGCCTGCGCGTGGAACGACGCGCGGTTTAAGCCGCATTTACATTTGAGATAACAATAAAAATGGATTTTTAAAAATATAGGCGCCGCACGTGCGGCGCCTATATTCTACGCTCACCCCTATACACAGAACAAGCCGCCCGGACCGAGTGCCTTGGCTCCCGA
>DVKN01000131.1 GCA_018716005.1 Candidatus Scatomorpha stercoravium | reverse complement strand
ACCTCGGCGACAACCACTACAACTGCCCGGTCGTCGCCTACTACCCCGAGGTCCTCGGCGGCAACTGCCCCGAGCTCGAGGACGTCGGCTTCATTTACGACTACATCGGCCTGCACCGGCCGCGGGATTTCCTCGACCGGGCGTACAAACGCCTGCACAAGGCCTATCGCGACATCACCTACGAGGAGGTAAAGGCCGCGACGGCGAACGCTTTCGCCGAATATCAGCGGCATATGGACCAGATTCGCGCAAAAGGGCGGGAAATCATCGAAAAAGCCCGCGCTGAGGGACGCAGGATAATAGTCCTCGCCGGCAGGCCCTACCACGTAGACCCCGAGGTCAACCACGGCATCGACACGCTCATAACGCGCTCCGGCGCGGCGGTCGTGACGGAGGACTCCGTGAGCCAGCTGGTGGATAAATTCCCCACCACTGTCCTCAACCAGTGGACATACCACTCCCGGCTCTACGCGGCGGCGAAGTACTGTTGCTCGCAGCCGGACATGGACCTGGTGCAGCTCGTGAGCTTCGGCTGCGGCGTCGACGCCATCACGACGGACGAGACGCGCGAGATCCTCCACCGGGGCGGCAAGCTCTACACGCAGCTGAAAATAGACGAGATTACGAACCTCGGCGCGGTGCGCATAAGGCTCAGGAGCCTCTTCGCCGCGCTCGACGAGAGACAGGAGGCAGGACGATGAGCGAGGCGCCGAGCTATCCCCGGTTCACGCCGGAGATGAAGAAAACGCACAAAATACTTATACCGAACATGGCGCCGGTGCAGTTCAGGCTCATGGCGGCCATCATGGAGCAGGACGGCTACCAGTGCGAGCTCCTGGAGAACTGCGGCTCGCAGGTGGCGGAATTGGGGCTGAAATACGTCCACAACGACACCTGTTACCCCGCGCTGCTCGTCATCGGGCAGTTTATCGACGCGCTCAACTCGGGAAAGTACGACCTCGACCACACGGCGCTCATAATCACGCAGACCGGCGGCGGCTGCCGGGCCTCGAATTACATCCACCTGCTCCGCAAGGCCCTGTACAAGGCGGGGTACGGAAACATACCCGTTGTCAGCCTCAACTTCTCCGGGCTCGAGCGCGACAGCGGCTTCCCCATGACGCTCACGCTCATACGCAAGCTCTTCGCCGTTTTGTTCTACGGCGACCTGCTCGTCACGCTGCGCGCGCAGACGGAGCCCTACGAGGTGCACACCGGAGAGGCCGCGGAGATACAGGAGAAGTGGATAGAGCAGCTGCGCTCCGAGCTGCTGGATAACCGCGCCTGGCGCATACACGAGCTGCGCGAGACCATGCCGCTCATGTGCGCGGACTTCGGCGCTGTCCCCATGGTGCGGACACCGAAGGTAAAAGTAGGCGTCGTCGGCGAGATATACGTGAAGTACTCGCCCCTCGGGAACAACGACCTCGAGAAGTTCCTCGCGAGCCAGGACTGCGAGGTGAACGTGCCGGGGATTATGGGCTTCGTGCAGTACTGCGTGTACAATTTCTCGAATACTGCGCGGCTCTACGGCGGCAACGTCTTCACGAAGAACGCCTCGGGGCTCCTGCTCGGGATTATCGGCGGGATAGAGGACGTCATGATAGAGTCCCTCAAGAGCTGCGGCTTCCACGCGCCGCTGCCCTTCCGCAAGCTCGTGCGCCTGGCCGACGGCGTCATCTCGACCGGCGACAAGATGGGCGAGGGCTGGCTCCTGACGGCGGAGATGGTCGAGCTCGTCCGCTCCGGCTACGAGAACATAATCTGCGCGCAGCCCTTCGGCTGCCTGCCGAACCACATCTGCGGCAAGGGCGTCATAAACCGCATACGCAGCCTCTACCCGGAGGCGAACATCACGCCCATAGACTACGACCCGGGTGCGACGCGCGTGAACCAGGAGAACCGCATAAAGCTCATGCTGGCCGTGGCGCGCGAGAGGCTCGAGGAGCGCGAGAGGGTGGCCGTAATAGAGGAGATGCCCCGGCGCGAGGGCCGCAGCGCGGGCGCGGCGTCGTAAAAAGGCATAAAATAACCCCGGCGGGAGCGTATCCTGCCGGGGATAAATTTTGCTCAGCGGCGGCGCCAGGCGGCGGGGGAGAAGAGTATCAGCATCGGGAAAATCTCCAGCCTGCCGGCCAGCATCGCGAAGCTCAGGCACCACTTCGAGAGGTCGGAGAAGATGTCGAAGCTGCCCATGGGGCCGGCGGGGCCGAGGCCGGGGCCGACATTGGACATACAGCTGACGACGCTCGCGAAGGTCGTCTCGAAGTCGTAGCCGTCGAGGCTGACGATGGCGACGATAACGAAGGTCAGCAGGAAATAGAGCGCTATGAAGACCAGCGTGTTGTGGACCGTGGCGGCGGGGAGGGTCTTGCCGTTGAGGCGGACGCTCGTCGTGCGGCGGGGGTTAATCTGCTTGCCAATCTCCTGCGCGGCGGACTTGAAGAAGATTATGACGCGCGAGACCTTGAGGCCGCCGCCCGTGCTGCCCGCGCTCGCGCCTATGAGCATGACGAGGATGAGTATGCTCTTTGAGAAGGCGGGCCAGTAGATGAAGTCCGCCGTCGCGAAGCCCGTCGTCGTCATCAGCGACGAGACCTGGAAGAGCGAGTAGCGGAAGGCGTGCCAGAAGCCGCCGTACTCGTCCCAGATGTCGAGGGCGATGAGCACGGCCGCGCCGAGGGCTATGCCGAAGTAGGCGAGGAACTCGCTGTCCGTGAGGGCGTCCTTGAACTTCCGCACGAGCAGCAGGAAGTATATCGAGAAGTTCACGCCGAAGAGCAGCATGAAGATGCTGACGACGACGTCTATGTAAACGCTGTCGTAGTAGCCTATCGAGAGCGTCTTCACGGAGAAGCCGCCCGTGCCCGCGGTGGCCATCGCGTGGTTGATGGAGTCGAAGAAGGGCATCCCGCCCGCGCAGAGCAGGATGATGAGTATGACCGTGAGGACGATGTAGATGAGGTAGGTTATGGCGCTGGAGGTGCGTATCCTCGGCACGAGCTTGCCGAAGCTGGTGCCGGGCACCTCGGCGCGCATGATGTACATGCTGCGCTCCTCGCTCATGGGCAGCACGGCCATGATGAAGACGAGGACGCCCATGCCGCCTATCCAGTGCGAGAGGCTGCGCCAGAGGAGTATGCCCTTGCTCATGCCCTCTATGTCGGTGAGGATGGTCGAGCCGGTGGTGGTGAAGCCGGAGACTATCTCGAAGAAGGCATCCGTATAGCTCGGCTCCTCGCCGGAGAAGACGAAGGGCAGCGCGCCAACGGCGCTCATCAGCACCCAGGCGAGCGCGACGGAGACGAAGCCCTCGCGGGCGTAGAAGTCGTGCCTCTTGAGCGGGACGAGGTTCAGCAGCAGCGCGAGCACGGCGGCCACGGCGGCCGTCTCGACGTACCAGAGCACGCTCTCGTCATAGTAGAGCGCGGTTATGACGCTCGGGACCATCAGCACGGCCTCGAGGGCCATGACGCGGCCGAGGATTTTGCAGATGATAGGGTAGTTCATCGCCGGAAGCCCCCGTCAGTCCTCAAATATGTCGGCGAAGCCCTTCATGCCGAACTTCGTGGTGACGGCGATGACCGTGTCGCCCCGCTCCATCGTGTCGCTGCCGCCGGGGACGATGCAGGAGCTCTTGCGGATGATGGCGGCGATGAGCGTGTCGCGGCGTATCGCGAGGTCCTTTATCGGCACGCCCAGGTTGGGCGCGTCGCCGTTTATGGAGAACTCGAGCACCTCGGCCTTGCCGTAGGCGATGTCGTGCAGGGACTCGATGCCGACGGTGTGTATGGAGTGCTGCACGCCGCGCACGTAGCTGACGACGGTCTCGGCGGCGCTGTTCTTCGGGAGCACGAAGCTGTCCAGCCCCGTGTTGCCGGCCATGAGACGGAAGGTGTCCTCATTGACCTTGACGACTACCTTGCCGACGCCCTCGCGGCGGGCGTACATGCCGGTGATGATATTGTCCTGGTCGCTGCCGGTGAGGGCGACGAAGGCGTCCGTCGTGAGTATGCCCTCCTCGTGCAGGACAGCGGGGTCCGTGCCGTCGCCGAGGAGTATCTCGGCCTTGGGCAGGAACTCCTTGAGCGTCTTGCAGTGGTCCTCGCTGCGCTCGATTATCTTGACCTTTATGCCCGCGCCCTGGAGATAGCCGGTGAGGTAGAGCGAAATCCGCCCGCCGCCGAGTATCATGACGCTGCGCACGCTGCGCTTGTAGGCGCCTATCTCCTTGAAGAAGCCGCTTATCGCGGAGGGGGAGCCGACGACGTGGATGACGTCGCCCGCCTCGACGGTGAAGTCGCCGCGCGGTATCATGACGCGCTCGCCGCGCTCGACGACGGCGATAAGCAGGCCGTTGGTGAGCTTGCCGCGCAGGTGGTCGAGGCGCATCCCGCACAGCGGGCAGCCATCGGCGACGGTGTGCTCCACCATCTCGGCGCGGCCCTTCGCGAAGGAGTCCACCTTCGCGGCGGAGGGGAAGCGCAGTATCCGCGATATCTCGGCCGCGGCCAGCTGCTCGGGGTTGAGCACCAGCGAGAGGCCCAGCTCGTCCTTGAGGAAGACCATCTGCCGGAAATACTCCATCGTGCGCACGCGCGCCACGGTGTTCTTCACGCCGAGCTTCTTGCCCGTGAGGCAGCAGAGCATATTCACCGCGTCCTCGTTCGTGACGGCAATCAGCAGGTCCGCGTCCGCGACGCCCGCCTCGCTGAGGACGGAGTAGTCCGCCCCGTTGCCGAGGAGGGTCATGGCGTCGATGGTGTTCGCGACCTGCTCCAGGCAGCCGGCGTCGTTGTCCACAACCGTGATGTCGTGCCCCTCGTCCGCAAGGCGGAAGGCGATCTCACGGCCCATGCGGCCCGCGCCGACGATAACTATATGCATACCTTCATTCTCCCGCTCAGTATAATAAAGTTGCGTACAGTCTGATTGCGCTCAGGCGCCGGCCTTCTTCTTCCGGCGGCGCCGCCCGCGGCTTCGCGGGGCGGAGGCCTTCGCGTTATAATAGGCCTGCATACCCTCGTCGGCCCTGTAGGCGAGGCAGGCGGCGGCGTAGCTGCCGTCGCTCTGGTGCTTGAAGCGTATGCGCAGCAGCAGCTTGCCGTCCTCCGGGCAGTCGGCGAGGTTCATGTAGCGGTGGTCGCCCTGGTTAATCCAGCGCGCGAGCGCGAGCTCGCCGCCGCACAGGGGGCATTTTGGCTCCGAGAGGGCCTTGTCGGCGAAGGCGTCGCCCTTCGAGGCGTAGCCGGCGAAGGCGCCGTGCGCGATGGGCTGCGGCCCGTCGGGGCGGGGCTTGTCCTCCTTCGGCATACGGCGCGCGAGTATCTCCGGCGCGCGGTCGTACTCGGCGAGGCCGCTGGCCATGTCGAGCCGCGAGCAGACGAGGGCGGTATTGTATGCGTCGCCGAGCGCGTCGTGCGCTACGCGGGTCTGCTCTATGCCGAAGTGCTCCATCGCGGTCTGAAGGCTCTTCTGGTTGCGGTCGCCGCCGGTCTGCAGGTTGTAGATGAGCTGCAGGTTTATCCAGCCGGATATCCAGTCCCAGTCCAGGTCGTGGATGATGATGTTCTGCTCCATTATGCCCTGGTCGTCGTAGCCCCAGGTGATGAAGCGCACGTCGTCCCCGCACCAGTCGCGGAAGCTCTCGAAGGCCTCCCGGAAGGGCACGCCGTGGCTCAGGCGCTCCTTGTCGAAGCCGGTCAGCTTCTTGACCTTGTAGTGCATGCGCTTGAAGTACACGGGTCTGACGTCTATCTGGAACTCCTCGCCCGGGCTCATGTCCTCGTTGAGCTTGACGGCGCCTATCTGGATAATCTCGCCGCGCAGGTGTATGGGCAGCCTGTTGAATACGGAGGACTTGGAGCTCATTGCCTGATTCCACTCCAGATCCACCACGACGTAATTCATCGTTAAACCGTCCCCTTTTACCAACACATATCAAGGCCGATTATATCACACGTTTGCGCGCAAGGCAATTCATACTTTACCAAAAAAATTACCGGCGCTTGATTTTGCAATCCGCGCCGGGCTGTGCTAATATATTGGGCAGGAGGGATGCGCGTGAAAATTGCCGTGCTCTGCGGCGGGCTCTCGCCGGAGCGGGACGTCTCGCTCTCGACCGGGCGGAGGGTCACGCTTGCGCTCAAAAATCTGGGCCATCGGGCCGTAATGCTGGATATGTACCTCGGGCTCGAGGGCTTCACGGGGAGCGCGGAGGAGGCCTTCGACCTGCCGCTCCCGGCTTCGGCGGGCGGGATAGGCTTGACAGAACCCGACCTGGACGAGATAAGGCGTATGCGCCGGACAAAATCGCGCAGCCTCTTCGGCGAGCGCGTGCTGGAGGTCTGCGCCGCGGCGGACACGGTGTTCATGGCGCTGCACGGGCGCTGCGGCGAGGACGGGAGGGTGCAGGCCGCGTTCGACCTTCTGGGCATACGCTACACGGGCAGCGGCTATCTCGCGAGCGCCGCCTCGATGGATAAGCGCCTCGCGAAGCTCGTGGCGCGCGAGGCCGGAGCGCTCACGCCGTGCTGGCGGTATTATGACGCCGGGCGCCCGCCGGAGGGGGAGATAGAGCTCCCCTGCGTCGTGAAGCCGGTCGATTCCGGCTCGAGCCTGGGCGTGGAGATAGTGAGTGAGCGCCGGGAATTGCCAGCCGCGATAGCGCGCGCAATGCGGGAAAGCGCGGGAATCCTCATAGAAGACTACATAGAAGGGCGGGAAATCCAGATATCCGTCCTCGACGGCAAGGCCCTGCCGAGCATAGAGATAATCCCCGGCGAGGGCTTCTACGGCTATGAGCAGAAGTACCAGCCGGGCGCGGCCATAGAGCGCACGCCGGCGGACATTACGCCCGGGCAGGAGGCGTCCCTCGCCTCCGCGGCGGAGCTTATCTATCGCGAGCTGGGGCTGCGCGCCCTGGCGCGCGCGGACTTTATTTTGGACGATGAGGGCCGATTCTGGTTCCTCGAATTCAACACACTGCCCGGCATGACGCCGACGAGCCTCGCCCCTCAGGAGGCCGAGGCGGCCGGGATGAGCTACGAAGAGCTGTGCGGGAGGATAGTCGCCCTCTCGCTGGAGGAGGATAGGCAGCTATGATAAACTTTACGATAAACGACATAGTCCGCATAACCGGCGGCGTGCTGCACGGCGAAGCTGATGGCGGCGCGCCCGTCACCGGGGCTGTAATAGACAGCCGGGCCGCGGGCGAGGGCATAATGTTCTGCGCACTGAAAGGAGAGCGCGTGGACGGGCACGACTACATAGCCTCCGCCTTCGCGCAGGGCGCGAGCTGCGCCCTCGCATCCCGCGCGCCCGAGGGGGTTCCCGGGCCGGTCATAGTCGTGCCGGACGTGCAGCGGGCCATGGCCGTGCTAGCCCGCGAGACGCGGGAGCGCTTCCCGGGGCCGGTGGTCGGCGTCGTTGGCAGCAGCGGGAAGACGACGACCAAAGAAATGTGCGCCGCCGTGCTCTCCGAAAAATACAAAACCCTGCGCACGGAGGGCAATCTCAACAACGAGCTCGGCGTCCCGCTG
>DVKN01000130.1 GCA_018716005.1 Candidatus Scatomorpha stercoravium | reverse complement strand
GGTCGCTCAGGGCCTTGCCCATGACGGAGATTTCCTTCTCCACGAGCATGCCGGCGTAAGCGGGCAGATAAGCGGCGACGCCGGCGGTGGAGGCGTGCGCGCGATGGACGGTGCCGAAAGCGTCGGAGACGAAAACATCGGCCATGGAGGCGAGCTCCTTCGCGAACTCGGGGTCGTTCTTCTCCTCGCGCTTGTCGAAGCGGAGGTTCTCAAGCAGCATGATCTGACCCGGCTGCAGGGCGGCGGCCTTCGCCCTGGCGTCCTCGCCGATTATGTCGGCGGCCATGACGACGTCCATGCCGAGCAGCTCGGAAAGGCGCGCGGCGACGGGCTTGAGGCTGAGCTTTTCCTTCCACTCGCCCTTGGGCTTGCCCAGGTGGGAGCAGGCGATAACGGCCGCGCCGTTCTCAAGCAGGTACTTGATGGTGGGCAGGGCGGCCACGATGCGCTTGTCGCTCGTGATCTCGCCGGTCTCCTTGTTCTGCGGGACGTTGAAGTCGCAGCGGAGAAGGACCTTCTTGCCGTGGGGATCGAAGTCGTGCACGGTCTTCTTGTTGTAGTTCATGCTTCATTCCTCCTGTTTCATTTGACCATAGTCCAGTAAACCCGGGAAATTCTGCTGCCGCAGCGCCTCGTAGGTGAGCACGGCGGCGGCGTTGGATAAGTTGAGGCTCCTCGCCTCGGATATCATTGGTATGCGCACGCAGCGGTCACGGTATTTCTCCCGCAGCCACTCCGGAAGCCCGGCGGTTTCTTTCCCGAACATCAGCGTGACGTCCCCGCTCCAGTCGCAGTCCGCGTAGCTGCGGGGCGCCTTCGTGGTGGTGAGCCAGAGGTTCGCGTCCCCGCGCTTTGCAAAGTAGTCCGCGATGTCCTCGTACACGTAGAGCTCGACGAGGTGCCAGTAGTCCAGGCCCGCCCTCTTCACCGCGCTGTCCGATATGTCGAAGCCCAGCGGCTTTACGAGGTGCAGCCTCGCGCCCGTGCAGGCGCAGGTGCGGGCGATGGCTCCGGTGTTGTTCGGGATCTCCGGCTCCACGAGCACGATGTCTATCAAATCTCGTTCCTCCAACTTGTCACATACGTTTGTGATGTCTGCTATTTTTTTCGCAAGCACATTATATTACCGATTGAGTGAGATATCAATACCAATTGTGCCGTAAAAACACGTTTTTTAATAAATTTTTTGTAAACCACGCCATACAGCAGCTCCCATATTGAATCCGGCGGCGTTTTGTGTCATAATGTAGGCACAGTTTTCTCTTTGCGGAGGGCAAAATGGAAAGATACTTTATCATAGTACCCTGCTACAATGAAGAAGAGGTGCTGCCCGTAACGACGCTCCGGCTCGGCGAATGCCTCGCCGGGCTCGCCGCGCGCGGCTATGCCTCCGGCGACAGCAGGGTGCTCTTTGTGGACGACGGCTCCGCCGACCGGACCTGGGAGCTTATCTGCGAGGCCAACGAGCGCGACGAGCGCTTCGCCGGGCTCCGGCTCGACCGCAACCGCGGGCATCAGACGGCCCTCACCGAGGGGCTCATGTGCGCGAGGGAGCACCGCGCCGTCTCCGTCTCCATAGACGCCGATTTGCAGGACGACGTGCGGGCCATATACGCGATGGCGGAAAAGCGCGCCGCGGGCGCGCACATAGTCTGCGGCGTGCGCGCGAGCCGGGCGACGGACACCTTCATGAAGCGCAACACCGCCCGCGCCTACTATAAAATAATGCGGCTCCTCGGCTCGAGCCTCATCTACGACCACGCGGACTTCCGTCTCATGGGCCCCGAGGCGCTCGACGCCCTCGCGCTCTACCACGGGGACGACCTCTTCCTGCGCGGGCTCATAACCCGCCTGGGCTACCCCTGCGAGACGGTGAGCTACGACCGCGCGGAGCGCTTCGCCGGCGAGAGCAAGTACACGCTCCGCAAGATGCTGAAGCTGGCCGCGAAGGGCTTCACCAGCGGCCGCATGAAGCCGCTGAGCGTGGCGCGCGAGCCCTACGGGCATACGAAGGAGCTGATTGGGCTGTGAGCGCGTGCCATGACTGCCCGAGGGACTGCGGCGTGGACCGCGAGCTCGGCGGGCGCGGATACTGCGGCATGGGCCCCCTCCCCCACGCGGCGAGGGCCGCGGCGCACTTCGGCGAGGAGCCCTGCATATCGGGCGAGCGGGGCAGCGGGACCATATTCTTCACCGGCTGCTCCCTCGGCTGCGCCTACTGCCAGAACGCGGCCATCTCCGCGCCCGAGGGCCCGGGGAAGGAGCTCGGCGTATCCGAGCTGCGCGACACGATGCTCCGCCTGCGCGACAGGGGCGTACACAACATAAACCTCGTCACAGGCTCGCACTTCGCGCGGCCCATCGCCGAGGCGCTCGACGGGCTCGAGCTCGGCATCCCCGTTGTGTGGAACTCGAGCGGCTACGAGAGCATGGAGACGCTCCGCCGCCTCGAGGGCCTGGTGCAGATATACATGCCGGATTTCAAGTACTCCTCGCGCATCCCGGCGGAGAAGTATTCAAATGCGCCGGACTATCCAGAGACCGCCGCCGCGGCCATACTCGAGATGTTCCGCCAGACCGGGCCCTACAGGCTCGGCGGCGACGATATGCTCCAGAGCGGCGTCATAATCCGCCATCTTATCCTCCCCGGCTGGACGGACAACTCCATCGGCGTCATCGACTGGGTGGCCGAGCACTTCCCCATGGGCGGCGTGCTCTTCTCGCTCATGAGCCAGTACACGCCCATGCCCGGGATAGAGAAGCGCTTCCCCGAGCTCGCCCGCACCGTCGACCCCGCCATAGCGCAGATGCTCTACGAGTACCTGCTCGACAAAGGAATAGAGGACGGCTACTACCAGGAGCCCGACGCCAGCGGCGACGAGATGATCCCCGCCTGGGACCTGACCGGGCTGTGAGCGGGAGGAGGCGGCACGCATGATAATCCGCAGCTGGCGTCCCGAGGACGCCGCCGCCCTGGCGCGGGCGATTAACGACGAAGCCGTGCAGGCGAACCTGCGCGACGGGCTGCCCTTCCCCTATACAGTCTCCGACGCCGAGGCCTTCATCGGCTTCGCGCTCTCCGCTGGCGACGGGATGTACTCCTTCGCCGTCACCGAAAACGACGTCTGCATAGGCAGCATATCCGTGACGCGGGGCGAAAACATACACCGGCTCACCGGCGAGCTCGGGTATTACATAGCCCGCGAGCGCTGGGGACGCGGTTACGCGACCCGGGCGGCGCAGGAAATCTGCCGCTATGTCTTTGAAAATACGGACATAGTGCGCATCTACGCCGAGCCGTTTGCCGATAACGCCGCGTCCTGCCGCGTGCTCGAGAAGGCCGGCTTCACTCTCGAGGGCACCCTGCGCGCAAACGCGATAAAGTCCGGGCGCATACGCGATACGCGCATGTATTCCCTGCTGCGCGAGTGAAACGGCGCGCAGCAAGGCAATACCTCCCTCTTGGAGGGAGGTGGCCCGCGGAGCGGGTCGGAGGGAGTCTGACTGCCGCAGGCAGTCAGTTTGGCCTGACGCCCCGGCCCTCGGCCGGCTGTACATAGGAGGCTCGGCATCATGTCCTTCCCTTACAGATACGATCTGACGGAAAAGGCGCGGGCGCTGCGGAAAAACGCCACGCCTCAGGAGAACCGGCTCTGGTATCAGTTTCTGCGCAAATACCCGCTCCGCTTTACCCGCCAGAAGCCTATAGGCAGCTACATTGCCGATTTCTATTGCCGAAAGGCAAATTTAGTGATAGAGTTAGATGGCGGCCAGCATTTTGAAGGCGGCTCACGGGAGTATGACGCGGAGAGGGATTCGTTTCTTTCCGGCGTGGGGCTGATGGTGCTGCGCTTCACGAACTCGCAAGTAAACCGAAATTTCCCGGAGGTATGCGAGGAAATCGACAGGATTGCCCGTGAGCGCGCAGGGCGTGACGCTTCATCGCCGGAGGAAAACGGTCCGGGAAGCGCTTTGGAGTAGTCCTGGCTGCCCTAGGCAGCCAGCTGACCGCCCGGCGGTCAGGCTCCCCCAGTCAGCTTCGCTGACAGCCCCCTCCAAGAGGGGGCTTAAGGCTGTCGAAA